>DATMTF010000353.1:0-8962 GCA_035565015.1 Asticcacaulis sp.
CGCAGGCCGCTGAGCTGCGTAATCGCCGCTTTCAGAATGAAGTCCGGCGGAGTCACGCCGCGCGCCGCATCCTGACGCAGACGGTCGGTTTCCTGATCGAGCGCGACGGCGAAGGCGTCCAGACGGCTCAGATAGGCCTGCGCATCGGCCTCCTTCGCGATGGTATGCTGGGTGTTGAGAAAGTCGGGAATGACGCAGCCGAAGCCCGACAACTGGCTAACCACATAGGGGGTCGGCGCATAGAAGACGAGATTGATCGCTGTGCCGTTATCGCCGAACGGAAAGCCCTTGGCGCCTTCCAACTGGGTCTGCAGATCCCACAGCACCGTATCGTAATTGACCCGGTCGGACAGATTCATGACGTCACGGTCGAGGCCTTGCAGCAGGCTCACCGCCTTTTGCAGCCGCGCCTGATTGGCGGCCAGACCCGCCGCGCTGCGGTCATCGAGCCGCGCCTTCAGATAGGCTAAGTCGCCCTTATCCATGCCGAACGAGGTTGCCGCCGTCGGCGACTGCGTCAGCAGGTCGTTGAGTATCGTGCGGAAAGCCGCCGTCAGCGCCGTCTTCGTCGTAGGCGCGGTCTCGTCCGGAATGACGGGTTTTGGCGGTGGCGCGGGCGCATGATGTACGGCCTTTTTGTGCGTCGTCTTGCGGTGCGTGGTTTTACGCTTACGGGTCGTCGTCTTTTTCTTTTTGTGCTTGACTGCGCCCAGCGCCTCACCGGCACCGAGGCCCAGAACCGACGCCAATGCGCCCAGAAGGTGACGACGATCGAACATGAAAACAGCGCTCCGGTAGTTGCATGCGTGACTTGGCGGCAACCTAGGCTTAAACCGGCGACGACTGCAAGCTGATAACTGCGCCTGTTCTGAGCGCGAACCGCGTGTTAGTCAGACGCCTGAACAGCCAAGGTAGCTCCATGTCGCGTTTCTTCGTCTTTCAATCGGTCATCGCCCTCACCCTGATCTTCGCCGCGCTCGGTCTGTGGGTCCACCCCGATTTCTGGCTGCCCCTGATTGTCCTTCTGCCTCTATGCCTGCTGGGCGTTTACGACCTGATCCAGCCACATCACGCCATCCTGCGCAACTACCCGCTGATGGGACATTTTCGTTATATTTTTGAATATATCCGCCCGGAAATCCGCCAGTATTTTATCGAGGACGAGCGCGATCCCCTGCCCTTTTCGCGAGATCAACGCGCCATCGCCTATCAGCGCGCCAAGAACGAGTCGGATGTGCGCCCGTTCGGCACGGTGCTGAATCCGGACGGCATCGGCTATGGCTGGATCTCGCACTCGGTCATGCCTGTTGAGATCAAGAACGCCGATTTCCGCATCGAGATTGGCGGCGCGCAATGCCGCAAACCCTATCGCAGCTCGATCCTCAACATCTCCGCCATGAGCTTCGGCGCCTTGGGCGGCCACGCGATTCAGGCGCTCAGCGCGGGCGCGAAACTCGGCAATTTCGCGCAGGACACCGGCGAAGGCTCCATCAGCCCCTATCATGTTCAAGGCGGCGGCGACCTGATCTGGCAGATCGCCAGCGGTTATTTCGGCTGCCGCAGCAAGGATGGTCATTTCGATCCGGAGCTGTTCGCCAAAAGCGCCGCCTCCGATCAGGTCAGGATGATCGAGATCAAGCTATCGCAGGGCGCCAAGCCCGGTCATGGCGGCGTCCTGCCCAAGGCCAAGATCACGCCGGAAATCGCCGCCACCCGCCTGATCGGCATGGATGAGGACTGCATTTCGCCAGCGCGCCATTCAGCCTTCTCCACACCTGTCGAAATGATGCAGTTCCTCAAGCGGTTGCGTGACCTGTCCGGCGGCAAGCCAGTCGGTTTCAAACTATGCGTCGGACACCGCTTCGAGGTGCTGGCCATGATCAAGGCCATGCTGCTGACCGAGATTGTCCCCGACTTCATCGTCGTCGATGGCGCTGAAGGCGGCACCGGCGCTGCGCCCATGGAGTTGTCCGACCATGTCGGCCTGCCGCTGGTCGAGGGTCTGAGCTTCATGCACAACGCCCTGACCGGCGCGGGTCTGCGCGACGATCTGAAACTGGGCGCGTCGGGCAAGGTGGTCACCGCCTTCGATTTCTGCCGCATCCATGCGCTGGGCGCCGATTATGTCAATGTCGCGCGCGCCTTCATGTTCAGCCTCGGCTGTGTGCAGGCGCGCGCCTGCCACACCAACCGCTGTCCGACCGGCATTACCACGCAGGACAGCGGTCGCCAGCGCGCGCTGGTGATTGAGGACAAGGCGCCGCGCGTCGCCAACTTTCACCGCAACACCTTGGGCGCCATCGCCCAGGTGATCGGCGCCGCGGGCCTGACGCACCCGGAGCAGCTACGACCGTGGCACGTCCATATCCGCAATACGGTCGGCCAGATCGTGCGCGGCGACGCCGCCTATCCCGCCGTGGCGCAAGGCGCCCTGCTCAGCGGCTCGGCGGACGAACGCCTGATGCGCGAATGGGACCGCGCTGACGCTGATAGCTTCGCGCCGAAGTTTTAGGCAGCCTTGCCGCCTGCCTCCCTCCGTGCCAAGCTACCCCTCATACGTCCGGGGACAACGCGACGACGACAGAGAGGATATCTATGCGCGGCCTATATCTGACCACGGCGCTCGCCTGCGCGCTGCTCACCCTTGCGCCGGTTGCGAACGCGGAAACCTATCCGTTTCAGAACCCCGACCTGCCCGCCGCACAGCGTATTCAGAACCTTTTATCGCTGATGACGATCGACGAAAAGATCGACGCGCTCAACACCAACACCGCCGTACCACGTCTGGGCGTGCCGAGCATCGGGTCTTCTGAGGGCATTCACGGCGTCGTCCAGCGCGGCAATGCGCAGCGTAAACTGCCGCCGATTCCCACAACTCAGTTTCCACAACCGCCCGGCATGGGCGAGACGTGGGATCCGGCGCTGGTGCAGAAGGCCGCCGCCGTACAGGGTTATGAGGCGCGCTATATCACCCAAACACATGCCGACTATAGTCATCCGATCCTGATGCAGTGGGGGCCGCAATCGGACCTGATGCGCGACCCGCGCTGGGGCCGCTCAGAAGAGGTCTACGGCGAAGATCCGTTCCTCAACGGAACCATGGCGAGCGCCTATGTGAAGGGGCTGCAAGGCGACGATCCGCGCTATTGGCGGGCGGGCGCGCTGCTCAAGCACTTCCTGGCCAATTCCAATGAGAACGGGCGCGGCAGTTCATCGTCCAATTTCGATGAGCGCGAATTCTATGAATACTATTCCGTCCCGTTCCGCATGGCGTTTGAAGACGGCGGCGCACGGGCTTTGATGGCGTCCTATAACGCCTGGAACGGCACGCCCATGGCGGTCAATCCGATCCTGCAAAGCCTGGTCATCGACCAATGGGGCGCCGATGTAATCTCCTCCGACGGCGGCGCGGTCACCAATCTTGTCAAGCTTTACAAGCGCTATCCGACGCAGGAGGCCGCCGTCGCGGCGACGCTCAAGGCCGGGATCAATCAGTATCTCGATGTTTACAAGGATGAGATGCACGCGGCGCTTAAGGATGGGCTGGTGTCCGATGCCGATATCGACGCAGCCCTCGCCCGCAAGTTCCGCGTTACGCTGAAACTGGGCCTGCTCGACCCGCCGGAGCATAATCCCTATGCGCAGATCGGGACCGGGCCGGAGCCGTGGACGACGAATGCCGATAAAATGGTGGCGAAACAGATCGCACTGGAATCCATCACCCTGCTGAAAAACGCCGACCACGCCCTGCCGCTGGACCGGATGAACCTCAGGACCGTCGCTGTCGTCGGCCCCTTGGCCGACAGCGTGCATTGGGACTGGTACGGCGGTCTGCCGCCCTATGCGGTCACGCCGCTGGACGGGATCAGGGCGGCGCTTGGCCCCGATGTGAAGGTGATCTATGCCCAGGACGGCGGCGCAGCCGTCGCGGCGGCGAAGAGCGCCGACGCGGTGATCGCCGTGGTCGGCAACGATCCGACCTGCGGTCCGAACATGGCGCACGACTGGACCGACGCCGGCACCAAGCCCTGCGCCGATCCGGGCGATGGTCGCGAAGGCCGCGACCGCGAAACCCTGTCTCTGGCGCAGGAAGGGCTTGTCAAACAGGTTCTGGCTGTCAATCCGCGCACCGTCATGGTGCTGGTGTCCAGTTTCCCCTACACGATCAACTGGTCGCAGGCCCACGTCCCGGCCATATTGCACATGACTCATTCTTCGCAGGAAGAAGGCGGCGCCATCGCCGCGGTGCTGTTCGGCGATTACAACCCCGGCGGTCATCTGACCGAAACCTGGCCAGCTTCGATGGCGCAATTGCCGCCGATGATGGATTACGACATCCGACATGGCTGCACCTATATGTATTTCGACCAGGGCCACTGGGGCAAACCGCTTTATCCGTTCGGTCACGGCCTGAGCTATACAAGCTTCCGCTACAGCCATATCCGCCTCGACTCGCCGCATATGACAAAAGACGGCGCGGTCACAATCAGCCTGGATGTAACCAATACCGGCCAGATGGCGGGCGACGCCACGCCGCAACTCTATGTGCAGCATCTGAAGTCGGCGGTGTCGCGCCCCGCGCTGGAACTTGAGGGCTTTGAGCGCCTTCACCTGGCGCCGGGGGAAACGAAGACGGTCGCCATCCCGCTCAAAGCTGCGCAACTGGCTTACTGGAACGCCGACAGCCATGCCTTTGTGGTCGAGTCCGAGCCCGTGAAACTGATGATCGGCGCATCATCAGCCGATATTCGGCTCACAACCAATCTGCAGGTCGAATAGTCTTATCGCATCCTTATATTTCCGCCACATCGGCGACATATTCGCCACAAAGGGTAGCCTTTTCCGTTCCGGAGGCCGACATGCGCTCTGTCATCGACCTGTGTGTACTAACCGGTCTCGCCTTGGGCGCGCCTCACGCCCTCGCTCAGGACAAGGCGCGGACGCCGACGACCTATTCCGGCCAGATCAAGGCGCCGGACGGGCGAAATCTCGGAACCGTCACGGTGACGCCGGGCCCGGACGGCGTCATATTGCGGGTAGAAGCGCACGGACTGACGCCGGGCTGGCATGGCATGCACTTCCATGAAAAAGGCGCCTGCACGGACGATAAGTTCGCTTCGGCGGGTGGGCATGTGCATGACGTTACGCCAGTCGTGCATGGTTTTCTCAATACAGGCCACAATGATGCGGGCGACCTGCCTAATCTTTACGTCGCACCGGACGGCACGGCCAATGCCGAGTTGTTCTCCAACCTCGTCACGGCGACCAAGACCGGCGATAAGCCTTATCTGATGGACGATGATGGTTCAGCGCTTGTGATTCACGCCATGCCTGACGACTATGCGACCCAACCCATCGGCGGCGCGGGCGTGCGCGTGGGCTGCGCCGCCCTGACCGCCGGTTAGCCTGAAATATAGCAGGCGAGCGCGCGAATCATGTCGGCGCGCACCTGTGCCGCCAGTTGCGGCGCGTCGCCCACCATGGCCGGTATGGCCTTGAGCATATAAAGCAGGCTCAGGCGCAGCGAGGCCAGCGCATCGCCATTGAGATCTGGCCGCACGATCAGTAAGAGCTGCTCCAGACCGTTTTCAAGACGCGCCCGCAAATGACGGCGCGCCTCGCCAGCCTCGGAGCCGGCGTCGCGCGTATCCAAGATCGCCATCACCGCCGTACGATCCGCCGTCAGGTCGAGCATCATCGCCACCAGCCCTTCAGACATCTCCGCCGTCGTCAGTCCGGCCTGAAGCGCCAGAAGCGCGTCAAGCTTATCGCCCAATCGCGCGCCGTATTGATCCAAAAGCACCTCGGCCAACGCCGCCTTGGTGGGAAAGAACTGATAAAGCGAGCCAATCGACGCCCCCGCTTCCGCGGCGATCGCCGTCATGGTCGCCGCGTCATAGCCGCGTTCTGCGATAATTTTTGAGGCGGCGGCCAGCAGGTTGGCCACCCGCTGTCGACCGCGTTCACGTTTCGGCGTGCGCGTCTCGACCGAAACGGCAATTGAATTTTGTGAGGACATCCTCATATATCCTTTTGTGAGGCTTTCCTCACATTGGCATCATTGCCATACCACTCACGCCCTGTCAAAAAAACCTTCGCGAAAGGCGCCGCCATGCTTTCACTTGATCCCCAAACCACCGCGCTCATTTTGATCGACCTGCAAAACGGCATCGCCACGGGTGAACGCGCGCCCTACACCGCCAATGACGTGGTGACGAAGGGTAAGGCGTTGGCGGAACAGTTCCGACAGGCTGGCGCGCCGGTTATCCTCGTGCATGTCGGTTGGGAGAACGCCTATTCCGACATGCTCAAGGCGCCGGTTGACGTCGCCATGCCCCTGCCGGAGGGCGGTCTGCCGGAAAGCTGGTTCGCCCTTGTGGACGGCCTGCAAAAACCCGGCGACATTGTGGTTCATAAGCGCAACTGGGGCGCCTTCTATGGCACGGACCTGGACCTGCATCTGCGCCGCCGCGGCGTCACCACCGTAGTTCTGGCGGGGATCGCCACCAATTTCGGCGTTGAATCGACCGCGCGCGACGCCTGGGAGCGAAATTACGCCGTCATCATCGTCGAAGACGCCTGTACGACGGCTTCAACAGAACTACACCAGTTAGCGGTCAAGTCCATCTTCCCCCGCATAAGCCGCGTCGTGTCGTCAGCCGAACTCAAACTCGCCTAACGTCGGACGGATCGAGCGCAGCCTCTTCCGGGGGCGGCAGAATATGCGTCAACCGCCGATGCCATAACCACCCCAGCATCACCACCACCAAGACCGTGGTCAGCATCAACCCCGCGACAGCCACGTTCATCACCGTTTCGTCGCCATGGCTTAGATAGCGCACCAGCGGACCGAAGGCGTGACGCTCGCTAAAACCCGCTACGCCATCCGCTGTATCGGGCCGCATCCGGATAAACCAATCGACCACGCAGATGACCCCGATCATGGCTGCGGCCTCAATTACGCCCGCTGCGATGTAACAGCGATGACGAAAGGCGCGCACACCGCTCAGCACATACATGTATTTCCAGGGCGTCATAGGATCACGGTGTCGCTGAGCGCCTAAAGACTCAATGTGGAAAGGCCGCCATAGGACGTCCGACTGGCGCCGGCCCCGCGCCGCGCGCCTTGACCACCGCCTTAACCGGGTAAGGCATCCGCGCCACAGTCAACGGCGCCGAACTGATCACGGGCGCTTCTGGCCGGGGCAACCCGGCCTCCGCCGGAAACGTCACGCGCACCAGACCGTCGCAAGCGCAACGCAGCTTCCATTCCAGCAGGTCTGCAAATTCCGCGCCCATGCCGCGCGCTTCGATCAGATGGCGCACGCTCTCGCTCCAGCGCGTCCCGCATTCGCGACAGGTGACATCAAGATGCAGATCGCGCGCCAGATCCTTCAGTTGCGGCGGAACCATATGGCCCATGTAAACCTCCTCAGGGTCGCCCCTCAGCAATGTTCACACTATGTTCCAGTTGTGGATAAGAGTCAAGCCCGCGTTCTCACTACGTTCTCAATCTCTCTTTGACAGAAAATATGGTGCGGGCAGCCGGACTCGAACCGGCACGGGTTACCCCGACGGATTTTCTTACCACTACGGCTTTCGCCGCCGCCTTTGGCGTTTGTGGTCTGGACTATCCCTTCACCGTGCCCTCGTTGGGTTTAGGTGCTGCCCGTCTAGTCTCTACACCTTCCGATCCGAGGACCGGCTTGGCTCGGGATTACCAGCGAAGGCTTCCCCGAATTTGAGCAGTTCTACTCTCCGGGTTTCCCCGAAGGCACTCAATCCTTTGGCTTAAGTCCGTTGCGTCTACCGATTCCGCCATGCCCGCCTAAACCAGAGGCCCCTTATAGAGAGGCAACTTCAGGCCGTCGAGAGGATTTGGTGACGTTCTCCTCAAAAGATGCCTCCCCTCACCGTCTATGCTGCCATCCTCGGCCCAGGCGTCCTTTTCTGCCAGCAGCGTGAAGAGCAACAGCGTTAGGCGCCGACTAATGACGCGCTAATTCCCTCTGCCCAAACGATAGTCATCCTTTCGGCGACCTCCGCGAATGCCGGATTCTCGCGGGCATAGCGCTTCATATCCTCTGCGGTCTCCGTGAGCGCCGTCGCGACGCGCTCCAATATTGAAGAGACTTCTCGCGGCGTGAGGCCGCAGCGGAGAAGCCCGACTTTCGTCAGGAGCCTGGAGTTCGGCCATCGCGTCGTACCCTCCAGAGTAAGCGCCATGCCGTCTTTAGGTAGATACGCCGTCGTTGTGACCACGTCATAAACGGCCGCAAGCCGCGCCGGTCCATTCACGTCGTCGTAGGTAAGTGCGAAGTTCTTGAGGTGCGCATCCCCGTTACGGACAGCAGCGTTCAGGACGAAAAGCGTGAACAGCTTTTCAAGCTCAGCGCGATGGAGCTCAGCCGGTATATAGTCCTTCGCGCGTCGGAAAAGATTGGCTTCATAGCCGCCTTCGTATTTTCTGGCCGTACTCTTAGCGTTCAGAACACAGAAGTCCTCGACGCCCATATAGGCGCCATCGCTGCGAAGGTCGAACCTGTCAATCACCAGTGCAGAACCGTCATCGGACAAGCGCCGCCTGGGTACGGTCAGGCCCGCTTTCTCGGCCGCGAGAAGACAAAAAAATTCGTTCGCGGCGAGCTGCGGATATTCGCTTTGATCACAGAATTTCACGATATGCGTTGCGCCTCTCACATGGGAGAGACGGCCCTTGCCTTGCTCAAGAGCCTGGGCATTTGCCTCGTCACGTATCATGACCTTAGGCTGAATGCCTGCAACGCCGGAATACCGGGCGAAGCGCTCCATCATGTAAGAGAATAATTCACCGTCGCGACGGCTTGAGAGAACCTCGTCGACTGATTGGAACGGAACCTCCTCGCTGAGATCTTCATCAGGCGCAGTGTATCGGAGGCGGCCAATCTGTGAACGTCCGACGATAGCAAGGAGATCAAGGTCA
>DATMTF010000354.1:0-15343 GCA_035565015.1 Asticcacaulis sp.
GGCCGTCATCCCGACGGCTTTCCGATCCGCGGAGGATTATCGGAAGTAAGGACACAACTCATGGCTATGCCAGAAATTTCGATGCGTCTGCTGCTGGAAGCCGGCGCGCACTTCGGTCACCAGACCCACCGTTGGAACCCCAAGATGGAGCGCTATCTGTTCGGCGCCCGCTCCAACATCCATATTATCGACCTGTCGCAGACCCTGCCCCTGTTCCATCAGGCGCTGCTGAAGGTGCGTGAAGTCGCCGCTTCCGGCGGTCGCGTGCTGTTCGTCGGCACCAAGCGTCAGGCGCAAGGCTCGGTGGCGACCGCCGCTAAGCGTTCAGCGCAATATTATGTCAACCACCGCTGGCTGGGCGGCACCCTGACCAACTGGCGCACCATTTCCGGTTCGATCCAGCGTCTGCGCGAACTGGAGCAGGTTCTGGACAACAATCCGGCGGGCCGTTCCAAGAAGGAATTGCTGACCCTGACGCGCGAGCGTGAAAAGCTGGAGCTGAGCCTGGGCGGCATTAAGGACATGGGCGGCATTCCCGACCTGATGTTCGTGATCGACACCAATAAGGAAGCCATCGCTATTCAGGAAGCGCGCAAGCTGAACATTCCGGTGATCGCCATTCTCGATTCGAACTCCGATCCGGACGGCATCGCCTATCCGGTGCCGGGCAATGACGACGCGGCGCGCGCGCTGCAACTGTATTGCGATCTGGTCGCCGACGCGGTGCTGGACGGTCTGGCCGCTGGTCAGGTGGCGTCGGGCGTCGATCTGGGCGCGTCAGTCGCCCCGGTCGAACCGGCCCTGAGCGCCGAAGTCGCCGCCGAAGCGACCGGCGAAGCCTGAGGCTTCCCATATTCCGGCTGACGCATTGGCGTCGGCGAATGAATGTTGACAGCTTGAGGCCGTTTTTCGGCTTCAAGCTGTTGCCAAATTGACATCTAACGCGGCTAAGGAAGTCGCGACTTTCTGATTTTATTGGAGGATTTCATGGCTGAAATCACGGCATCCCTGGTTAAGGATCTGCGCGAAAAGTCGGGCGCGGGCATGATGGACTGCAAGAAGGCCTTGCAGGAAAACGGCGGCGATCTCGAAGCCGCGATGGACTGGCTGCGCACCAAGGGCCTGTCCAAGGCCGCCAAGAAGGCCGACCGCGTCGCCGCCGAAGGTCTGGTGGCCGTCGCCAGCGAAGCGAATGGCGTGGGCATGACCGCCGCCGCCGTCGAAGTGAACGCCGAAACCGATTTCGTGTCGCGTAACGAGCTGTTCCAGAAGGCCGCGCGCAACGCCGGTCAGGCCGGTCTGAAGAATGATACGGTCGAAGGCGTCGCCGCCGCCGTCAGCGACGAACTGACCAATCTGATCGCCACAATCGGCGAAAACATGGTCGTGCGCCGCATGGCCCGCCACTCGGTCGAGCAGGGCGTTGTCGCCTCCTATATCCACAACGCCATCGCGCCGGACCTGGGCCGCATCGCGGTGCTGGTCGCCGTCGAATCGTCGGGCGATCAGGACGCGCTGAAGGATATGGGCCGCAAGATCGCCATGCACATCGCGGCCACCAGCCCGCTGTCGCTGTCGTCCGACGACCTCGATCCGGCGGCGGTCGAGCGCGAGCGCGCCGTCCTGACCGAAAAGGCCAAGGAAGAAGGCAAGCCCGAAGCGATGATCGCCAAGATCGTTGACGGCCAGATCGCCAAGTTCCAGCGCGAAGTCGTGCTGCTGGAGCAGCAATTCGTCATGAACCCGGATCAAACCGTCAAGCAACTGGTTGCTGACACGGCCAAGGCTCTGGGCGCGCCGGTGGCGGTGACGGGCTTCACCCGTCTGGCCCTGGGCGAAGGCGTCGAGAAGAAGGTGGACGATTTCGCCGCCGAAGTCGCCTCGATGACGGCGGGCGCGTAAAAGCGAACGCTGTAAAATAAACGGGATAAGGGGCGTCGGCATTTGACATGCCGGCGCCCCTTTGACTATGCAAGGCGCGCTGAACGCGCTAAAGCCTTGGCAACGATTCAAAGACCCGGAAACCCGTTATGACGTCCGACTCGCTAAAACCCGCTCCGGGCCTGAAATACAAACGCATCCTGCTGAAGATTTCCGGCGAGGTGCTGATGGGCGAGCAGGGCTTCGGCATCGACATGAAGACGGTTCAGGCGGTGGCCGAGGAGGTCGCCGACGTGGCGCGGCTTGGCGTCGAACTGTGTCTGGTCATCGGCGGCGGCAACATCTTCCGCGGCCTGTCCAAGGCCGCGGTCGGCATGGAGCGGTCGTCGGCCGACTATATGGGCATGCTGGCGACCGTCATGAACGCGCTGGCCATGCAGAACGCGCTGGAAAAGCAGGGCGTCGATACGCGCGTGCAGTCGGCGATCCAGATGAACGCCGTCTGTGAGCCGTTTATCCGCCGCCGCGCCATCCGCCATCTGGAAAAAGGCCGCGTGGTGATCTTCGCGGCCGGTACGGGCGCGCCTTATTTTACGACCGACACCGCCGCCGCCCTGCGCGCCGCTGAGATGAATTGCGACGCCCTGTTCAAAGGCACCTCGGTGGATGGGGTTTATACTGCCGATCCTAAGAAGGACGCCTCGGCCGAGCGTTACGACAACTTGAAATATCTCGAAGTTTTATCGCGCGACCTGCGCGTCATGGACGCTTCGGCGGTGTCCTTGATGCGTGAAAACGAAATTCCGATCGTGGTGTTTTCGATCCGTACGCCTGGGGCGTTGAATGAGGTCATTCACGGTCGCGGCACCCATACCGTTATTACGAACTAAGAGGGAAGTCACATGGCCCTGCCTGATCTACATACCTATCGCGACCGCATGGATAAGGCGGTCACGGCGCTCAAGGACGATTTCGGCGGCCTGCGCACCGGGCGCGCCTCGGCTTCGCTGCTCGATCAGGTTACGGTCGACGCCTATGGCTCGACCATGGCGCTCAACGCCTGCGCGGCGGTGAGCGTGCCGGAGCCGCGTATGATCAGCGTCAATGTCTGGGACAAGGGCCTCGTCGTTTCGGTCGAAAAGGCGATCCGCAATGCAGGATTGGGCCTCAATCCGATCACCGACGGCCAGACCCTGCGCATCCCGATCCCGCCCTTGACCGAAGAGCGCCGCAAGGAACTGGCGAAGATCGCGGGCAAGTACGCCGAGACGCAGCGCATCGCCGTGCGCAATGTCCGCCGCGAGGCGATGGAAGATCTCAAGAAGATGGAAAAGGCGTCTGAGATCAGCCAGGACGAGGAAAAGCGCGGCGGGACCGAGATTCAGGGCTTCACCGACGCGGCCATCAAGCGCATCGACGAGGCGCTGAAGGTGAAAGAAGCCGAAATCATGCAGGTCTAGGCTGCGGCCAGACCTCGCCACAGTGAGGAAGACGCGTTCATGCCCTTAGGTCCGACCGAAGCTCTGGTCAGCGTCCCGGCGACGGGAGCGAAGGGCTGCGCGCCGGACCAGGCTCCGCCTCAGGCCTTACACGTCGCCATCATCATGGACGGCAACGGGCGCTGGGCCAAGGAGCGCGGTCAGATCCGCACCATGGGCCATCGCGCGGGCGTACAAGCGCTGCGGCGCACGATTACGGCGGCGGTCGAACTGGGCGTGACCCACATGACCGTCTTTGCCTTTTCGACCGAAAACTGGCGCCGCCCGGAAGCCGAGGTCAGCGACCTGATGGGGCTTCTGCGAGCCTTTATCCGCTCGGACCTGGAGAAACTGCGCAAGGAGGGCGTCTGCGTGCGTATTCTGGGCCAGCAGGAAGGTCTGCCCGCCGATATTGTCGGCATGGTCGTCGACGCACATGAAAAGACGAAAGATAATTCGCGTTTCTTTTTGCAGGTGGCGCTCAATTACGGCGCTCAGGCGGACATAGCCGAGGCGGCGCGCCGCATGGCTGAGGCCGTTCGCGACGGACGCATGGCGGCGGAAGATATTACGCCGGAAAGCTTCGGCGGCTTCCTCTCCACGCACGACCTGCCGCCGCTCGATCTTCTGATCCGCACCTCCGGCGAGCATCGCCTGTCCAACTTCCTGCTCTGGGAAGCGGCCTATGCCGAGTTCGTGTTTCAGGACATTCTCTGGCCTGATTATGGTCGCGACGCGCTTAAGGCCGCGCTGGATGTGTATGCGCAGCGCGACCGGCGTTATGGCGGCGTGCAGACGGCGCAGGATGGCGTATGACGCCGCCCGTCCCGTCGCCTGCATCGCCACCTGCCGTCAAAGCCAGATCGCACATGCGCGATCTGGCCCTGCGCATCGGCTCCGCCGCGGTGCTGATTCCCCTGGTTCTGTGGGTCGTGGTGCTGGGCGACGCCTTGTTTCTGGCCATGATCAGCGTCGGCGTCGCCCTGTTGTGCATCGAATGGGGTATGATGGCGGCGCCGAAATCGGCCTCGCGCATCGCCTGCGCGGTGGCGATCGCGGCCTTGACCAGCCTGTTCACCGCTTATCTGCACCATCCGATCCTGTCCTTTGTCGTGCTGGCCTTCGGTAGCCTGTGCGCGGGATTGTACGGCCATAAGCTCAAGATCGGCTGGATGGCGGCGGCCTATGGCGTGCTTTATATCGGTGTTCCGGCTATTATCCTGATGTGGCTGCGCCAGACGGAAGATGGACGCGACTGGGTGTTTTTCGCCTATGGCATCGCCTGGGCCTCGGACATTGCGGCCTATGTGGTCGGCAGAACGGTCGGCGGGCCGAAACTGTGGCGGCGCTATTCGCCGAACAAGACGTGGTCTGGATTTGCAGGCGGCATGATTGCGGGCATGCTGACGGCGGGCACCTTGTCGGACCTGACGCACCTGTTCAAACATGACACATCGGCCTCGTTCGTCGGCCTGTTGGTGGCGCTGGCGACCATGGCGGGCGATTTGTGGGAGTCGGCGCTAAAACGGCGTTTCGGCGTCAAGGATGCAGGCGCGCTGATACCGGGGCATGGCGGCCTGCTGGACCGCGTCGATGGCCTGATGTTTGCCATACTGGCCATCGGGGGTATAAGGCTGCTCGTCATGCTGGGAACCGTGATCTGAATGACGCCACGCGCAAAGCCACGCCGCATCTCCATTCTCGGCTCGACCGGCTCCATTGGCGTGTCCACCCTGCGCCTGCTCGAAGAAATGGGCGGCCCGGACGCCTATGAGATCGAAGCTCTGATCGGTGGGCGCAATGTCGATCTGCTGGCCGAGCAGGCGCTGCGCTGGCGGCCCATGGTCACCGTGCTGGCCGATGCGGCGCAAGCCGAGGCCTTGCGCGCGCGCCTGAACGGTTCGGGCTTATCATGGGCGTGCGGCGAAGATGCGGTAATCGATGCGGCGGGGCGCAAAGCGGACTGGATCATGGCGGCCATTGTCGGTCTGGCGGGCCTGCGTCCGACCTGGGCGGCGGCGGCTACGGGCGCCGTGCTGGCTCTGGCGAACAAGGAAAGTCTGGTCGGCTGCGGGCGCATCCTGATCGCGCGCGTCGAGGCGCATGGCGGCAAGCTGTTGCCGGTCGATTCGGAGCACAACGCGATTTTTCAGGTGTTCAACGCCGATCACCGCAGGCAGGTGTCGCGCCTGATCCTGACCGCGTCGGGCGGCCCGTTTCGCGGGTTCACGCGCGAGCAGTTGCGCAGCGTGACGCCGGAGCAGGCGTTGCGCCATCCCAACTGGAGCATGGGCGCCAAGATCAGCATCGATTCGGCCAGCCTGGCCAATAAGGGGCTGGAACTGATCGAGGCCGCCTATCTGTTCGACATGCCGGGCGATAAGATTGATGTGGTCGTGCATCCGCAATCGGTCGTGCATAGTCTGGTCGAATACGCCGATGGCTCGACCCTGGCGCAGCTTGGGCCGCCCGACATGCGCGTGCCGATCGCCTCGTGCCTGGCCTGGCCTGAGCGCGTCGCCTGGGCCGCGCCGAAGCTCGATCTGGCGGCGCTGGCGCGGCTGGACTTCGCCGCCCCCGATCTGGAGGCGTTTCCGATGCTGGCGCTGGCGCGTCAGGCGCTGGCGGCGGGGGAGGGCATGCCGGTGGTCTTTAACGCCGCCAATGAGGTCTGCGTCGCGGCGTTTTTGCAGCGGAAGATCGGCTTTTCGGACATTCCTGAATATGTCGAATCTGCCATGATGCGGGCTCAATTGCCATCTATCTCTTCCAACACGCAGGCCGATCATGGTACGAGCGACGCGGTTATGGAGCGCGTGCTGGAGCTTGACGGCGAGGTGCGACGACGGGTTCGCGGGCTGTTCGGCCACGACCGGCGGCGCGCTTAAACATTCGGGGAGACGGCCCTTTTGCTGGGTTTTATCGCAGGCATAGTTCCGATCCTGATCATCGTTTCGGTGATCGTCAGTTTCCATGAATATGGACACTATGCAGTTGCGCGCCTGTTCAAGACCCGCATCGAACGCTTTTCGGTCGGCATGGGCAAGGTGGTGTTGCGCCGCAAGGATAAGCGCGGCGTCGAATGGTGCGTGAGTTCTCTGCCCATCGGCGGCTACGTCAAGTTCGCAGGCGACGACAATCTGACCTCGATGAGCCCCAGTCCGGACGAGCTAGAGGCGGCGCGCGAGGCGATCACCGCCCGCGAAGGCGCCGAGGCGGTCAAGGATTACTTCCACTTCAAACCGCTCTGGCAGCGTTTCCTGATCATTCTGGCCGGACCTGCGGCCAATTTTGTGCTGTCGATCGCGATTTTCGCCGGCGTGTTCATGATTGTCGGCGATCAGCGTGTTCCGGCGACCATAACGCAGATCGAGGCCGGCGGCCCGGCGGCGAAGGCCGGGTTCCGGATCGGCGACACCATTCTGAAAATCGACAATCACGTCGTCGAAGACAACAGCGACGCGACCATGCTGGTGGTGCTGCGCGCCGGGACGCCGCTGCATGTTCTGGTGCAGCGCGCCAGCGGACAGCTCATGCTGACCGTGACGCCGGAGCGCGTTCTGCTGGATCCGACGGGGCGCGACCGCACCTCGACCGGCGGTCGTATCGGAGTCTTGCTGGGTGGTAAGCCGATCACCACGCCGGTGAATCCCGTCCGCGCCGTGCAACTGGGCGCGCGCCAGACCTGGCAGGTGCTGGACACCAACCTGACCTATATTGGCCGCATCTTCGCGGGCAAGGAGAACGGCAACCAGATCGGCGGCCTGATCGGCATGACCAAGGTGGCGGGCGACGCCACGACGCAACTGGCCGAGGCCAAGGTTCCGTTGTACGTCAAGCTGATCAACGGCGTGCTGACCGGCGCGCAGATGACCGCCTTCGTGTCGGTCGCCATCGGCTTCGTCAACCTGATGCCGCTGCCGCCGCTGGATGGCGGGCATCTGGTCTTCTACCTGTTTCAGGCGGTTACGCGGAGGCCCGTTTCGGCGGGGTTCCAAAACGCCGCCTTCCGGATTGCCATTGTCCTGGTTATAGGCTTAATGTTGTTCGCGGCATGGAACGATCTTAACCATATCGGCCTCGCCAGGTTCTTCGGGGGGCTATTCTCGTGAGCGCGTCCGGTCCCTTTCGGATAAACCAAACTCAGGGGCTGCCCCTGGGACAAACTCAGGGTATGTCCCGCCCGCCGCGCCTGGACGCGGACGGACGGTTCCGCCCGTCACAAAGGTAAGTCATTTATGTCAGGCCAGACCCTGCCGCCTTTATTCGCAGACGCCGACCCGACCGCCCGTAAGGGATTATCGCGCTTCGCCCGCGCGCTGACACTGGGCGTCAGCCTGATGGCGCTTGGCCATACGGGTCTGGCGCAGGCGCGCACCCTGCTTCAGGACACGCCTCAGGACGCCCCGCCCAGCGCCGATGCGTCTGCGCCTGCCCCGGCTGCGGCTCAGGATGCGGCCCCCGCCGCGCCTGCGGAAGCCCAGGCTCAGGCCGAACCCGTCGCCGCCAATCCGACCGCGCGGGTCGACCGCATCGTCGTCAACGGCAATGAACGCATCGATTCGCAGACCATCGTTTCGTATCTGCCGTTCCAGACTGGCGCGACCGTCGATTCGGAACTGATCGACCTGGCCGTCAAGACGCTGTACAATACCGATCTGTTCTCCGACGTGCAGATCGTGATGAACGGCAATACGATGAACATTACGGTGGTCGAGAGCCCGATCATCAATCAGGTGGTGTTCGAGGGCAATCACGCCATGACCAAGGACAAGCTGCGCGACGAAGTGCAGATCCGTCCGCGCGGCGTGTTCACCAAGGCCAAGGTGCAGGCCGACGTGCAGCGCATTATCGAGCTGTACCGCAAGTCGGGCCGCATCGCCGCCACCGTGACGCCGAAGATCGTCGAGCTGCCGCAAAAGCGTGTCGATCTGATCTTCGAGATCAATGAAGGCCCCAAGACAGGGGTGTCCAGCGTCAACTTCATCGGCAACCACGCCTTTTCCGACAGTGAGCTTCAAGGCGTCGTGGTCACCAAGAAGTCGCTGTGGTGGAAGTTCTTTTCGTCTAACGACAATTACGATCCCGACCGGATGGATTACGACCGCGAGCAATTGCGCAAATACTACACCAATCGCGGCTATTACGATTTTCGGGTGATTTCGGCGGTCGCCGAACTGACGCCGGATCGCAAAGATTTCGCGATCTCGTACACGCTGGACGAAGGCCAGAAATACAATTTCGGCCGCATCACCATCAAGACCGATAATGACAAGCTGAAGGCTGAAAACCTGCAGCGCTCCATTTCGATCAGGCCGGGCCAGCTTTATGAGAGCGACCGTGTCGATAAGGCGGTGGACGACCTGACCTTTGCGGCGGGCTCGAACGGTTACGCCTTCGTCGATATTCGCCCCGACGAAGAGGCCAATCCGAACACCAAGACGGTCGATCTGACCTTCAACGTCCATGAAGGCGCGCGCGTCTATATCGACAAGATCAATATTGTCGGCAACACCCAGACGCTCGACAAGGTCATCCGCCGTCAGTTGCTGGTGTCCGAAGGCGACGCCTACAACAAGGCGCTGATCGAGCGCTCGAAGATGTATGTGGCGGGCCTCGGCTTCTTCAAGCAGGGCGAAGACGGCGTCAAGATTACCGAAAAGCCGTCCACTGAGCCGGGTAAGACCAATATCGAGGTCGCCGTTCAGGAGCAGCCGACCGGCGAACTGAGCTTCGGGGCGGGCTTCTCGTCCTATGAGAAGTTCATCCTGGACATCAGCGTGTCGCAGTCCAACTTCCGCGGCACAGGCCAGCAGGTGCGTGCGCGCGTCCAGACCGGCTCGATTTCGAAGGATATCGACTTCTCATTTGAAGAACCGCATTTCCTTGATCGCGACGTCTCGGCTGGTTTTGAACTGTATCAAAGCTCATATCACTATACCGGTGTCGACTATTCACAGGATTCCAAAGGCGCAGGCGTTCATCTCGGCTATAATCTGAACGGTTTCTCTGTGCTGCGCGTTCGCTACAATATCCGCAAGGACGACATCACCTACACCAGTTCAGACGCTTGCAACGGCCTACTCTATAATTGTGGCGCCGGCATCGCCTCGTCAGTCGGATATACACTGGGCGTAGATCTGCGCAACGACTTCGTGCAGCCGACGCGCGGCTGGACGGCTTACCTGCGTCAGGACTTCGCGGGCCTGGGCGGCAATGTCAAATATGTCGACACCGAGCTTGAGGCGCATTGGTATCACGGCTTCGCCAAGGATATGATCCTGTCGGTGTCGGGCAATGCCGGGACCAAGTCGCCGTGGGGCGGCGACGCCATCCGCATCAATGACCGCTTCTTCAAGGGCGGCGATACGATCCGGGGCTTCCAGTATGCCGGCATCGGACCGCGCGACACCTCGACAGGCTACGCTCTGGGCGGACAGACCTACGCCATCGGCTCGGTCGAACTGGGCATTCCGAATCATCTGCCCGATCAGTACGGTCTGAAGACGGCGGTGTTTGTCGACGTCGGTACGCTGGGCGGCGTTGATAAGCGTCTCAAGATCGACACCACGCCGGGCTCCAGCACGGCGGGGCAGCGCCTGACCAATATCGTTGACGATTACGGTCTGCGCGCTTCCGCGGGCGTCACCATCCGCTGGAAGTCGCCGATGGGGCCGGTGCAGTTCGACCTCAGCCAGGTTCTGTCGAAAGACAAATACGACAAGGTCGAAACCTTCCGCTTCTCGCAATCCACCCAATTCTGATAAACCCGTCTTCACAATGAAGACTGCTTTCCAAAAACGGACATAGTGACACGATGAAAAAAGCTACCCTTATCTCCCTCGGCGCCCTGATCATGGCAGGCGTCTCCGGTCAGGCCTTCGCTCAGGCGGCTGCGCCCGCCGCCGCCGCGCCGGCTGCGCCCACCCCGCCAACCTTCGGCGCCGCCGTGCCGGGCCAGTGCGTGCTCGACACCCAGGAAGCCATGGCCGATTCCGCCATGGGCAAGGCCGCCGCCGATCGCTTGCGCCAGTTGAAGGCTGTCGTGGACAGCGAACTGTCGACTGAAGGCAAGTCGCTGGACGACGAGCGTCAGAGCCTGGCCACCCAGCAAAAGGCCGCCACGACCCCTGCCGCCAAGACGGCCTGGGAAGGCAAGGCGCAGGCCTGGGAGCAAAAGCGTCAGGCCTTCCAGCAGAAGGTCGAGCAACGCAATCAGGAAATGCAGTACACCCAGCAGGAAGTGATGTCGGCCATCTTCCAGAAGCTGATCCCGCAGATCAACGCCGTTGTGACGCAAAAGAGCTGCGCGACCGTGCTGTCCTCCGACAGCCTGTTGCATTATGACATGAGCTCGACTAGCAATGGCCAACCGGCGCAGACCTCGTTCCTGTACGCCAATCCGTCGATGAACATCACGCAGGACGTGGTGGCCAAGCTGGATGCGACCAAGGAGTTGCTGCCGTCGTTTGACCGCGTCAGCCTGGACCAGCCGGCTCAGGGGGCCGCGCCCGCCCAGAAATAAGAGCTGAAGCCTGTGCCTGATCCACGTTTTTTTGAAGTCGGAACCAAACTCGACCTCGATCAGGCCCTGACTTTAACGCAAGCCCGGCTGGTCAGGCCGGACGCGAAGGGGAGCGGCTTTATCGAAGCCTGCGCCCCTTTGTCGCTTTCCGGCGACGTGAGCCTTGGCGTCGGACGCGCCGCCTTCTTCGGTGACCGGCGCTATCTGGCGCAACTGCACCGGACGGCGGCGGAATATGTGTTTGTAACCGCTGATTTCGTCGATCATGCGCCCAGGACCGTCACAGCCATTATATGCGCCCAGCCGCAGGCGGCGTGGTCGCGCGTAGCCGGTCGGCTCTATCGCCCGCGCGTGCATGATGGCGCGCAGGCCGTTCACCCGTCCGCGCGGTTGGAGGAGGGCGTTCAGCTCGGCGTCGGCGTCGTGATCGGTCAGGATGTCGAGATCGGCGCGGGGACGCGCATCGAAGCCTACGCGGTTATCGGACCGGGTTGCCGCATCGGTCGCGATGGCCGCATCGGCGCGCACGCCACCGTGTACTGCGCCCTGCTGGGTGATCGGGTGCAACTGGCTTCGGGCGCGCGTATCGGCGAGGCGGGTTTTGGCGTCAGCGGCGATGCGCGTGGACTGGTCGATGTGCCGCAACTGGGGCGCGTTATCCTGCAGGATGACGTCTCTATCGGCGCCGGCACCTGTGTGGATCGCGGCGCCTTCGAGGATACGGTGATCGGCGAAGCGACCAAGATCGACAATATGGTTCAGATCGCGCACAATGTGCATTTGGGTCGCAACTGCATCGTCGCCGCCCATTCCGGTCTGTCAGGGTCTGTCGTCGTCGGCGACGGCGCCATGTTCGGGGGGCGCGCCGGCATTATCGACCATATCACCATCGGCCCCGGCGCCAAGGTGGCCGCCGGCGCTTCGGTATTCAAGGACGTTCCGTCCGGAGTCACGGTTTCGGGGTTCCCCGCCCGACCATCGCGCCAGTTTCTGCGCGAAATGGTCTGGTTGGAGAAGAACGCCATCAAGGATAAAGGATAAGAGACCTTTCATGACCAATCTGACTGATGAAACCGCTCCGGCGGCGGGCGAGGGGACGGACGCTGTGGCCGCTGCGCCTGTGAGCGTGGACTATGCCGAAATTCTCCGCCGTATTCCGCATCGCTATCCATTCCTGCTGATCGACCGTGGCGAGAACTGGATCAAGAACACGTCGATGACCGGCATCAAGAACGTCACTTTCAACGAACCATTCTTCAACGGGCATTTTCCGGAAAACCCCGTCATGCCGGGCGTGCTGCTGATCGAGGCGCTGGGCCAGACGGGCGCCGTGCTGATGTCGAAATCTTTGGACGCGCAAGTTGAAGGCAAGACCATCTTCTTTATGTCGGTGGATGGTGTACGTTTCCGCAGTCCGGTGCGTCCGGGCGACGTGGTGCGCATGCCGGTCGAGGTGGTGCGGCATCGCGGCGACGTCTTCAAATTCCGTGGCGAGGCCTATGTCGGCGACCGGATCGTCTGCGAGGCGGAGTTCGCGGCCATGGTGGTTGAGAGCCCTAAATGACAGTCAACATACACCCGACGGCGATTGTTCACGATGGCGCGCAACTGGGCGCTGACGTAAGCATCGGACCTTTCTGCGTCGTCGGGCCGGAGGTGACGCTGAAAGACCGCGTCACGCTCAAATCGCACGTCTCGGTGGATGGGCTGACCGAGATCGGCGCCGATTGCGCCGTGCATCCGTTCGCCTGCCTTGGCGGACCGCCACAGCATCTGGCGCACAAGGGCGAGCCGACGAAGCTGATCATCGGCGAGCGCAATCTGATCCGCGAACATGTCGCCATGCACGCCGGCACCGTCAAGGGCGGCGGCGTGACGATCATTGGCAATGACTGCATGTTTATGACCGGCTCGAACGTCGCGCATGACTGCATTCTGGGCGACAATGTTATCATGGCCAATTACGCTTCAATGGGCGGCCACGTGCAGGTGGGGGATTATGTCTTTCTGGGCGGCGTGTGCGCGATCCACCAGTTCGCCCGCCTTGGTCGTTACTGCTTCATCGGCGGCGGCGCCATCGTCACCAAGGATGTGATTCCTTATGGCAGCGTATGGGGCAATCATGCGCGTCTGGAGGGGCTGAACCTCGTGGGCCTGAAGCGCAGAGGCTTTTCGCGTGAATTAATCCTGGCGCTGCGCACTGCCTACCGCATGATGTTCGCCGAAGAAGGCACGTTCCAGGAGCGGTTGGACGACGTTCTGGAGAACTTTTCCGAAGTCGATCAGGTGGTCGAGATCGTGCGTTTTATCCGCGAAGACTCCAGCCGTCCGATCTGCCTGCCGTCCGACTCATGAGCGGGAGCGGCAAACTGGCGCTGATCGCGGGCGGCGGCGACCTGCCGGTCGAGATTGCGACGCATCTGCGTGCGTCCGGGCGACCCTATATCGTCATCCGTATCGAAAACCTTTCGGATGAAGCGCTTTACGCGCACACGGGCTATACGCTGGGCCTTGGCGATTTCCTCAAACTGTTTGAAATTCTGTCGACGGAACAGTGCAAGGCCGTGTGCATGTGCGGCTATGTGCAACGGCCCGATTTCGACGCCATGCAACGCGATGAAATGGGCGCGCGCGTGCTGCCGACGATCCAGAGCGCCGGGCGAGGAGGTGACGATTCGCTGCTGCGGCAACTGGCCAATATCATTACGGCGCAGGGCTATGTGATCGAGGGCGCGCATGAGGCGAATCCGGGGCTGCTGATCGGTTCGGGCCTACAGGCGGGGCCGGACCTGTCGCCCGCCGCCATGGAGGATGCGCAGAAGGCTTTGCAGGTCGCCGCCGCGATCGGACAGCTCGATATCGGGCAGGCTGTGGTCGTCGCGGGCGGCGTAACCCTGGCCGTCGAGGCGCAGGAGGGCACGCAGGCCATGTTGCGGCGGATTCCGCTGCTGAACGCCGCCTTGCGCGGTGCGGTCGAGGCGCGCAAAGGCGTGCTGGCCAAGCTGGCCAAGCCGATTCAGGATCTGCGCCTGGACATGCCGACCATTGGCGCAGCCACGGTCGATGACGTTGCCGAAGCGGGCCTGTGCGGCATTGTGGCGCGTTCCCATCACCTGCTGATCGTGGATAAACCCGCCGTCTTCGCCCGCGCAGCCGAGAAAGGCGTCTTCATCTATGGCCACGATGATAACTAAAAAGATCATGCTGGTCGCCGCCGAGGCGTCCGGCGATCTGCTCGGCGCCGGACTGATAGCGCAGCTCAAGGCGCAGGCGCCGCAGGTCGCGTGGCGTTTTGTCGGCGTCGGCGGGGCGCGCATGGCCGAACATGGCGTCAAAAGCCCGTTTGACATCGCCGAACTGTCGATCCTTGGACTGGTTGAGGGCCTGAAAGCCTATGGCCGGGTCATGCGCCGGGTGCGCGACACGGCGGCTGTGGCGGCGGCGGAAAAGCCGGATGCGGTTGTGCTGATCGATTCGTGGGGTTTTACGCTGCGCGTGGCGCACGCCATCCGTAAGCTGATGCCGGATGTGAAGCTGATCAAATATGTCGGGCCGCAGGTTTGGGCGATGCGACCGGGCCGGGCGAAGACCCTGGCGCAGGCGGTCGATCTGCTGCTGGCTCTGCACCCGATGGACGCGCCCTATTTCGAGCGCGAGGGTTTGAAGACCGTCGTGGTCGGCAATCCGGCGCTCAATGTCGATTTTTCCCGCGCCGATCCGGCGACGTTTCGCGCGTCCTTAGGCGTGACGCCGCAAGACCAGCTTTTGCTGGTGTTGCCCGGCAGCCGCCCGTCTGAGATCAAACGGCTGATGCCGGTCTTCCGCGAGGTCATGCTGCGGCTGGGGCGCGCGCGTCCGGGCCTGACCATGGCGATTCCGGTCGCCGATACGGTGCGCGAGGCGGTTATTGCGGCTACGCGCGACCTGCCTTTGCGCTTTGTGCTGATCGAGAGCGAGGCCGACAAATATGCCGCCATGAAGGCCGCCGACCTGGCCCTGGCCTGTTCCGGCACGGTCTCGACTGAGCTTGCCCTGGCCGGATGTCCGATGGTCATCGCCTATCGTATGGAGCCGCTGACCTGGTGGATCGTGCAGCGCTATTCGACGCTCAAGCACGCCACCCTGTTCAATACGGTGGCGGGCAAGCGCATAGCGCCGGAGTTTTTGCAGAACGACTGCACGGCGAACAAACTGCTGACCGAAATTGGGCGGCTGCTCGACGACAAGGCGGCGCGCGAAACGCAAGTCTCCGAGCAATATGCAGCGCTCGACCTGATGGGGCGCGGACAGAAACCGCCCGCCGAAAAGGCGGCGCGGGCGGTGCTGGCGTTTCTGGGGATTTAGGCTTACGCCGTCCTAAGTGAACCTGACGTCGTGAAGCCATGACGTCGCATATGGAAAAGAGCATTCACGCCATATGAAATCGCCATGTTTCTGGCTGTCTATCTACTTGCCAAGC
>DATMTF010000355.1:0-9791 GCA_035565015.1 Asticcacaulis sp.
CGCCTTATTGTCTTGCGACAGGAATTCAAAACCGCCTGAAGTCCGCTTCAGGCGGTTTTCCGTATGACGTCCCGGAGAGATGGCAATGACGGTGAAAGCGATTCTGTTCGATGTCGGCAATGTCATTATTCGCTGGGATCCGGCCAATCTGTATCATCGCCTGATCGAAGACGCGGCGCGGCGGACGCGCTTTCTGACTGAGATCGCGACGATGGACTGGCACATGAAACACGACGCCGGGGTCAGCTTCGCCGACAACCGCAGGCCGCTGCTGGAAGCTCATCCCGACTTCGCCGCCGAGATCATCGCCTATGACGAACGCTTCGAGGAGATGCTGGGCGAACTGATCGCCCCGACGATCCGGAACCTCGACGAGCTGAGCGCCAAAGGGGTTCCGCTCTACGCCCTGACCAATATGCCGAGCGAAAAGGCGGCGATGGTGTTCGGCAAAAGCCATGTCTTCGGCTATTTCCGCGATATCATCGTGTCGGGCGATGAAAAGCTGACCAAGCCCGACGCGGCGATCTATCATCTGACCCTGCAACGTCTCGGCCTGCCCGCCGAAATGGTGCTGTTCATCGACGACAGCGCCGCCAATATCGCCGCCGCAGACGCGCTGGGCTTTCAGACGCACCATTTCACGGACCCGGACGACCTGCGTCCGCGCCTGATCGCCGAGGGTTTGCTGTAATCCATCCACAGCTTCCTCTATCGCGCCGTTGAGCCGCTGATTCGCATTGGCTATGGTTAAGCCAGCACGTTTCCACCGACAGGACATCATATCATGGCCGACGACGCCCCCTCCTTTGGCTCCGACGACGTCATTTCCGGCGCCGCCCAGACCCGCCTTCGCACCATCATCGAGCGCATCGAGCGCCTCGAAGAGGACAAGAAGGGCATCATGACCGACATCAAGGAAATCTATGACGAGGCCAAGGGCGAAGGCTTCGACGTCAAGATCCTGCGCAAGGTCGTCTCGATCCGCAAGAAGGACAAGGTCAAGCGCGAGGAGGAGGAAACCATCCTCGACCTGTACCTGACCGCCATCGGCGATCGATAAATCCTGTTGCTTTTGACTCAGACCGTCCTCATCCTTTTCGGCATGAGGACGGTCTTCTTCTGTGTGACGCATGGCGTTTAAGGCGCCCGCCAAGCCGCTGAAACGCGGCCAGCCGCTTGTGGCGCGCAAGGCGTTGACAGCGAAGCCGCTCACGCCGGAAAAAAAGCGCGAGCAGGACAAGGCGGCCTTGCAGAAACGCACCCTGCGCGCGCTGGACAAGGCGCGTCGGCTCGCCGCCGAACAGGGCGTCGATCTCAGCGACTGGGAGGACGAATTCCTGAGCAGCGTGGCGCAACGGGTCAAGACCTATGGCCGGGCCTTTCGCGATCCCGACAAGGGGGCGATGAACGGAACTCTGAGCCTGCGCCAGGGCGTGAAGCTGCGCGAAATCCACAAGAAGGCGAAAAGCCAGCCCAAGGACGCATCTGATGACGATTGACCGGCGCGCCGTAATCGCGGGCCTGAGCCTTGCGCCCATACTGGGCGCCCTGCCCGCCTCCGCGGACGCCGCGCCGCGTCGCAAGGAGGTTCTGGCCTTCTATTACGGCTGGTACGCGACCCAGAGCTATTCCGACATCGTGCTGCACTGGCCGCCGGAATCGCCCATGCTGGATACGCCCGTCGACGGGCCTTATGACAGCCTCGATCCCGCCGTCATTCAGCGTCACGCCGGACAGGCGAAGGCCGCCGGGCTGACCGGGCTGGTCGCCTCGTGGTGGGGTCAGGGCGACCGCACCGACCGGCAATTGCCGCGACTGCTCGACGCCTGTCACGCGCAAGGGCTGAAGGTCTGCGCCTATGTCGAGCAGGCCGGGAGCGTCGACAGCGTGGCGAAGGACGTGCTTTATCTGCATGAGCGCTATGCGGGTCATCCGGCCTGGCTGAGGCTGGACGACAAGCCGGTGATCATGTTCTTCGACCGGCTGGTGCAGACCCTCGGCCTCGACGGCTGGGATCGGGCGCGCAAGGCTATCGAGGCGAAGGCGCCGGGCGCGCTGGCCTTTATCGGCACGGCTAATGACGAAAAGGAAATCGCCGAACGGCGCGATCATTTCGACGCCGTGCATATCTATTCGCAGCAGTTCGCCGTCGCCCATCCGCATCTGTTCCGGGAATTGTGGACGCGCGGCCATTATCATGACTGGGTGCGCGCCCAGGCCGGACTGGCCGTCACCACCGCGACCGTGCTGCCCGGCTTCGACGACCACCTGATCGAAGGCCGCCCAGGCAAGCGCCCGATTGTCGAACGCGACGACGGCAAGGCCTATGGCGATTTGTGGCTCAACGCCAGCAAGGCCGATCCCGACTGGATCTTCGTCGTCAGCTTCAACGAATGGCACGAAGGCAGCGAGATCGAGCCTTCGGCGCAGTATGGCGACAGTTATCTGAAGGCGACGGCGGACTACAGCCGCGCCTTTTTGACGGGAAAAGCGTAGTCAAACCCCTCGCCGACTGTTAGCGTCGTTGCAAAGAATAAGATCAACAGGTTGAGAAGCATGACATCCCCTCCCCCAACGAACCAGCCCGGCTGGCTCGAAAAGCTCAGCTATGGCTCCGGCGATTTCGGCTTCAATCTGTACTGGACGACGATTTCGGCGTTTCTGCTGATCTTCTATACCGACAGTTTCGGGCTGAACGCGGCGGCGGCGGGGACGATGCTGCTGACCACCAAGATCGTCGATGCGGTGGTCGATCCGGTCATGGGGGCGGTGTCCGACCGCACGAAAACGCGCTGGGGCCGGTTCCGTCCGTGGCTGTTGTGGGGCGCGGTCCCGCTGGCGGCGTCGGGCGTGCTGACCTTCACGACCCCTGACCTCGATTCCGGCGCCAAGCTGGTTTACGCCTATGTCACCTTCGCGCTGATGATGGTGATCTATTCCATCGTCAACATCCCCTATGGCGCCTTGTCGGGCGTGCTGACCAGCGACGGGCAGGCGCGCACCCAGATCAACAGTTTCCGTTTTGTCGGCGGCTTTTTAGGCGGAACCTTCACCACCTATATGACGCCGAAACTGGTCGGCTGGCTGGGCGGCGCCAATACGGTGCTGGGCTGGCAACTGACCATGGGGCTTTACGGCCTGATCGCCGTCGCCCTGTTTTTCAACCTGTTCCGCCAGACGCGCGAGCGCGTGGAGCCTGTTCAGGCGCAGCGCGTCAGCCCGTGGCGCGACATCGCCGACCTGACGCAGAACCGGCCCTGGATGGTGCTGTTCGCCCTGGCCCTGATCGTCATGGTGACGATTTCGACGCGCATGGGCGCCTCGGCCTATTATATGAAATACTATGTCGGCCAGCCGCAGAGCGTGGCGGGGTTTCTGACCGTCTATGGTTTCGCCCTGGCCGCCGGTTCGTTCCTGACGCCGCTGATGACGCGGTTTGTCAATAAGCGGACCTTGATGATCGTGCTTTTGATCGCGGTCGGCGTGCTGTCCTCGGCCTTCTATTTCATCCCGAAGGACCAGATCGGGCTGATGTACGGCTTGCAGATTTTGATCGGCCTGTGTCTGGGGCCGAAATCACCGCTGACCTTCGCCATGTACGCCGACTGCGCCGACTATACCGAATGGAAGACCGGGCGGCGCGCCACCGCCATGACCTTTTCCGCCGCCACCTTCGCGCAGAAGCTGGGCGGGGCGCTGGCCTCGTGGGTGATCGGCCTGGTGCTGGCCAGCCTTGGCTATGTCGCCAACGCCGCGCAGAGCCACGCCTCGCAGACCGGCATCGTGCTGCTGATCAGCATCGTTCCCGGCGTTCTGGCGCTGGTCGCGGCTGGGGTCATGATCTTTTATAACCTGTCCGATACGCGCCTGAGCGCGATTCAGGCCGAACTTGCCGAGCGTAAAACCCAGTCATGATTGATTTCGATTCGCGGCGCTGCCGCCTGACCTCGCCGACCGCGATGCCGCTGGCTGCGGGCTTCCTGTGGAACCCGCGCATGATGGTCCACATGACGGCGCGCGGTTTCGCCACCGCCCAGTTCATGCAGCCGGAGCCAAGCAAGTACGCGCGCGGCCCGATCATGGAGCAAAAGCACTTCATGCTGCCGGAACAGGGCGTCTATGCCCACCATCCGGGGCGGTTCTTCTACGTCAAGGATCGCGAGGACGGCGCGCTGTTTTCAGCGCCGCACGAGCCGGTGCGGACGGCGCCGGACGCCTTTGCCTTCGAGATCACGCCGACCGAACTGAGCTGGCGCGTGGACAAGAGCGGCGTGCGCGTTGAATTGCGGCTCGGCCTGCCAGTCGCGGATACGGTCGAACTGTGGGAGGCGCGGGTCATCAATCTTGATTCGCGTCCGCGCCGCCTGAGCTTCTATCCCGCCTTCCCGCTTGGCCTGATGAGTTGGATGAACCAGTCTGCGGATTTTGATCCCGATCTGAACAGCGTCGTCGCGCGCTGCGTCACCGGTTATCAGAAGGTCGAGGACTATTTCAAAAACAAGAGCCTGAAGGACATGACCGTCCTGCTCAGCGAGCAGACGCCCGTGGCCTTCGAGACGCGGCAGGCGCGTTTTGAGGGCGAAGGGGGGCTGCACAGGCCGGACGCCCTCGCCGCCGCGCGCATGCAGAACGGCGTCGCGCTCTACGAAAATCCGATCGCGGCCATGCAGTTCGATCACGACCTGGCGCCGGGCGAGAGCGTCACCCACCGCTTTCTGTTCGGCCCCGCCCTTGACGTCGCCGAGGCGGCGGCGCTGAAGACGCGCCATCTGTCCGAAGCCGGTTTCGCGGCGGCGCGCGCGACTTATGCCGACCATATGGCGCAGGGACAGGGCTCGCTCAATGTGGACGGCGGCGACGCGCATCTGGACGCCTTCGTCAATGCCTGGCTGCCGCGTCAGGTCCATTATCACGCCGACACCCAGCGCCTCAGCACCGATCCGCAGACGCGCAATTTTTTGCAGGACGCCATCGGCGCGGTCTATATCCGGCCCGAATGGACGCGCGCCGTGTTGATCAAGGCGCTGTCGCAGCAACGCGAAGACGGCGCCATGCCCGATGGGGTGACGCTGTATGAAGGCGCGGAACTGAAATATATCAATCAGATACCGCATTCCGACCACAGCGTCTGGCTGGCCCTGCTGCTGGAGGCCTATCTCGACGAGACCGACGACTACGCCGTGCTGGATGAGATCGTGACCGGGGCGGACGGACGGAGCCTGAGCGTGCGCGAGCGCGTGTCGGCGGCAAACAAAGCGTTGATCCATCATGTCGATCACCGCGGCCTGAACCTTATCGAACAGGGCGACTGGAACGATCCGATGAACATGGTCGGCTGGAAGGGCAAGGGCGTGTCCGGCTGGCTGTCCCTGGCCACGGCGCATTCGCTGCGGCTGTGGGCGGAGATTCTGACGCGCGCGGGGCAGGACGGCGACATGTACGCCGCCGCCGCCGAACGCTTCCGCGCCGCCTGCAACGCGCATCTGTGGGACGGCGACTGGTATGCGCGCGGCATTACCGACGACGATGTACGCTTTGGCGTACACAGCGATGCGGAAGGCGCGCTTTATCTCAACCCGCAGAGTTTCGCCCTGATGAGCGGCGCGGCGGACGCCGAGCAAATCTTACGTCTGATCGCCGCCGTCGAGGCGCGGGCCGAGACGCCCTATGGCGTCGAGATGATCGTCCCGGCCTATACGCACATGCGCGAGGATGTCGGGCGGCTGACGCAGAAATTCCCCGGCGTGGCCGAGAACGGCGCGGTCTATAATCACGCCGCCATCTTCTATATCTATGCGCTGTATCAGGTGAAGGAAGCCGAAAAGGCCTTTGATCTGTTGTGTAAAATGCTGGTCGGGCCGGATGCGCAGGACTATCTGCGGCGCGGACAGTTGCCGGTCTTCGTCCCCAACTATTACCGCGGCGCGCACCGTCAGTTCCCTGACGCGTCCGGTCGGTCGTCGCACCTGTTCAACACCGGCGCGGCGTCGTGGCTCTATCGCACGGTGATCGAGGGACTGTACGGTCTCAAGGGCGGACGCGAGGGGTTGTGGGTGCGCCCGCAACTGCCGCAAAGCTGGGCCGGAGCGCGCGTGACGCGGCGCTTCCGCGGCGCGCTGTTCGAGATCGACATACGCCGGGGTAAGCCAGGCTTAAGCATCGATGGCGTCGCACAGGCGGATAGCTGCATCCGCAACATAGAAGCAGGGCGGACCTATCGGGTCGATGTGGCGATTTAGAGCCTCAACCTAAAGCGTCTGGGCCGCCGGACGGGCGCGCATGGCGGTGAGCCAGCGCGTCAGGTTGGGGCGGTCCTTTTCGATGCGCAGCCGGATGATGCGGGCGAAGTCCGCCGCGCAGGCGGCGACGATGTCCGCCATGGTCAGGCGGTCAGCGCAGATAAAGTCGCGACCTTCAAGCCGCGCCTCAAGTTTCTCCGCAAAATCTTTAGCGGTGTGCAGGAAATAGGCTGACGCTTCGGGATTGGGCGCCTCCAGAACCGCCAGGGCCGGATGGCTGAGGCGCGTGCCCCACATCAACGGCAGGCCGAAATGCAGCTCGACGCGGCGCGTCCACATCTCGATCTCGGCGATCTCGCGCGCGCCTGCGCCGAACAGGTTGGGTTGCGGGTAAAGGCTTTCCAGATAGCGCCCGATGGCGAGGGATTCGGCCAGATAGGAGCCGTCGTCCAGCTCCAGTACCGGCAGGCCGTGCGCCTCCGCCCCGGTGAGCGCCGGGTGGTCCCTGTGCTCGCCTTTCATGATGTCGAGCGTGACGACCGCGATGTCGGTTATCCCCTTCTCCGCCATCAGCCAGCGCACGCGACGCGGATTGGGCGCGTAGTCGGCGACGTAGAGCTTCACAGCCCGTACACCGCGTTCGGCAGGGCGCCGACAATCGCCGCCGACAGGCAGGTGGCCAGGAAGCCCGACAACAAAGCCTTCCAGACGAGGCCGAGAATCTCAGGCCGGCGCGACGGCATCAGCGCCGAGAAGCCCGCGACCGAAATGCCGACCGAACCGATATTGGCGAAGCCGCAGGTCGCATAGGTCAGGATGATGCGCGTGCGCGGCGTCATGTCGGCGACCGGGATCGCCGCCAGCTTCAGAAAGGCGACGAACTCGGTCAGCACCATCTTGACGCCCAGAATCCAGCCGCCGGTAGCCGCCTCCTTCCACGGAATGCCGATCAGCCAGGCCAGAGGCGTGAAGATGGTCCCCAGGATGCGCTCGATGGTCAGGGGCTGGCCGCCGACCTGCGGGAAGGCGCCGAGGATCATGTTGAACAGCGCCACCAGCGACACCATGACGATCAGGATCGCGGCGATGTTCATCGCCACCATCATGCCGTCCTGCGTGCCTTTTGAGACGGCGTCGATGGCGCTGTCGTATTTCAGCGAGGACGAATAGTCGATCTTCTCTTCTTTGCGGTCGATCAGTTCCGGCACCATGATGCGCGCCAGCAGCACGCCCGCCGGGGCCGAGACGATGGCGGCGGCAAGGATATGCCCGCCCGCATTGGGCAGGACGTGGCTGAGGATCAGCACATAGGCCACCATGGTCGAGCCCGACACGTTGGCCATGCCGACCGTCATCATCATGAAGACTTCGGAGCGCGTCAGCTTGTCGAGATAGGCGCGGATGATGATCAGGCTTTCGACATTGCCGACGAAGATGTTGGACGCGACGCCCAGAGCCGAGGCGCCGCCCAGTCCGATCAGTTTTTCAAAGACGAGGCCGAAGCCGCGGATGATCCACTTCAACACGCCTAAGTGCCAGAGCAACGCGGACAAGGAGGCGATGACCAGGATCAGAGGCAGCACCTGTAGCGCGAAGACGAACAATGCGCCCTCATTGACCACCTGATAGGGCTGGTCGCCGCCGCCCATATAGCCGAAGACGAACTGCATGCCCTGGCTGGTCGCTTTCGACAGGGCGCTCATGCCCGCGCTGATGGCGTCGAGCAGGCCGTGCGACTGCGGAATGGCGAACAGGACCAGGATCAGAGCGACCTGCACCGCAATCGCGCCCGCCGCCATGGCGAACGGAAACCGTTTCCGGTTCTCCGACAGCCCCCAGCAGGTCAGCAATATGACAGCGACGCCCAGCAGGGCCTGAAGGTTTTCCGGTCCGTAATGCAGAGTCATCCACGCTTTTCCTGAAACAGCCTGAGCCGCGTTATCCGATATCGTTTGAAACCTTGGCAAGGTCTATTCGCGGCGCGCGGCATAAAAAAGAGCGGACGCCCTGCGTCCGCTCTCTCGCCCGCCCCCTCAGCCTGTGGTCAGAACCTGCCGCCGAGCCGCACGCCGAAGGTGCGCGGCGTATTGGTGACGATGTAGGAACGCTGGAAGCACATGCCGCACTCCTGATAGCGCGACAATTGCGCGCGTTCGTCGGTCAGGTTGTCGATATAGAGTTCCGCCGTCCACTTATCATGCCATTCGGCGCCGAAGGCGAGGTTGATCGTGGCATAGGCCTTCATCCCGCCGCTTAAGACCGCCGGATTGAGATCGTTGCCGGTGAAGGTCTCCAGAATATGGGTGCGCAGGTCCGACGTCGCCTTGGACTGATAATTGGCCAGCACCTGCCAGTACGGCTTTATGTCGCCGATTTCCCAGTTGTAGCGCGCGCTGGCGCTGAGCTTGACCTTGGGCGTAACGGGCAGGCGCGTGCCCTTGGGCGCGGCGATGAAGTCCTGATTGGGGGTTGTGATCAAGGTGGCGACGCCGCCCGGATACTGGGTCTCGTAGGTGTTGACGACGCCGGCGCAGTTCGGATCGGAATCGCCGTCGAAGGTGCAGAGATTCTTGGTCAGGCTGGCGTCAGTGTAAGACCCCGAAGCGGCGATGGTCAGATGATTGTCCGGCGCCCAGGTCAGGTCGCTTTCCAGGCCCTTGATGTCGGCGCTGGGGCCGTTATGCACTTCGGTAAACGAATTGGCGCCGAGGAAGGCGAACTGGAAGGCGTCCCAGGTCTGGTCATAGACCGCGCCATTGATGCGCAGGGTCTTATTCAGCAGGGTCAGCTTGTAGCCCAGCTCGTAATTGGTCAGATAGTCGGGCGCATAAGGCGCGATGGTCGAGCGACGGTTGATGCCGCCGGGGCGGAAGCCCTTGGACCATGTGGCGTACAGCATGGCGTCCGGCGTCGCCTTCCAGCTCAGGTTCAGCTTGTGCGTGAAGCCGTTGTCCTTGGCCTCCTTGGGGCTGATCGAGCCGTCGGCGTTTTGTACGCCGAGGTCCGTGCAGGGCGTGCCGGGCAGGCCGGGCAGCAGGGTTCCGGTCGGATCTTTCGGATTGACCGCGCCATAGGTGTCGGTGGTCAGGCAGCGGCGCTCGCCCGACGAGCCGTAAACGGCGTTGGGCGGGAAGTCGTCGCCCGCGCGGAACATGTCGTTCGAGCCGAAGCCGAAGAAGCCGATCAGCGTGTTGTCGTATTCAAACGCGCGCAGGCCCGCCGTCAGGGTCAGTTTCGGGGTGAAGTCATAGCTGACCTCGCCGAACACCGCCTTGTCGCGGTCGATGCGCATCTGCTTGGTCAGCCACAATGTGCCAGGCCAGCCTTCGACCGACAGGTTCGGATCGAGGCCTGCGACCTCGTAATTCTGCAGAATATCATGGGTCTGGCGCTGGTAGAAGACGCCCGCGACGAAGCGCAGACGGTCCGTAGAGGGCGAGGCCAGGCGTAGTTCATGGCTGGTCTTGGTGAAGACGTCGTGACCGATGATTTCCTGCAAGGGCGCAATCGTGTCGCCCGCCGCGTTCCAGAAATAGAAATAGCCCGCATTGC
>DATMTF010000356.1:0-5015 GCA_035565015.1 Asticcacaulis sp.
GAAAACCGCCGGACTTTTTGACCTCGAACAGAGCGGCTGCCTGGGTCAGGCGATGGATTCCGGCGCGTGCGGCGCGGGCTTGAAAAAACGCGGACGGCCCAGGGCCTATGATCACGACATGGTGCTGGAGCAGGCGCTGGAAGTCTTCTGGCAAAAGGGTTTCGCCGCCACCTCGCTCGACGATCTGGTTGAGGCCACCGGCGTCAACCGCCCCAGCCTCTATGCCGGTTTCGGCGACAAGGAGGCGCTCTATATCAAGGCGATGGAGTTCTACCAGAAATCCTTGCGCGTCCAGCTTGACGGCATACTGACCTGTAACGGCCAGGGCGATACGGTGCGCGCCATTATCGACCGCTATTTCGACATCCTGATCCGCGCCTATACCGGCGAGTCCGATCATCCGCTGGGCTGCGCCTTCATGTGTACGGCCCTGACCGACGCGCCGCAGCACGAATCGATCCTCGACATGCTGCAACGGACGATCGAGAATTTCGACCGCCGCTTCGAGGACTTTTTCACCGCGGCGCAGATCTGGCGATGCCTGCCCGCCGAGGCCGACCCAAGGTTGCTGACCCAGATGATCAGCGGCCTGACCCAGAATCTTCTGGTGCGCGCCAGAGCCGGCGCCGGTCGCGCGGAGCTGTCGAAAATCGCGTGCGGGACGACCGCCTTCCTGTTTCCGGAAGCATAACCCGGTGCGGATGTGAGGCGCGCGGCGGCGGAGCGGAATTCTGGATTCCCGGCGCGCCTCAAAAAGCGGAGCCACGTATCGGGGAAGCGCTAACCTGCCGAGGCGGTGACCCCGTTGCGCAGCAATTCGAGCGCCGACGAGGCCTCGACCGCGCGGCTGAAGAGATAACCCTGAATATTGGGACAGCCTTCTTCGCGCAAATGCGCAAGTTGATCGAACGTCTCAACGCCTTCGGCCACGCAGTCCAGCGACAGGGAGTGGGCAAGGTCGAGGATGCTGTGTACAATGGCGGCGGTGGAGTGATCCGACACAATGTCGCGGACGAAGGAGCGGTCGATCTTGATACGGTCGAGCGGAAAGCGTTTCAGATAGCTGAGCGACGACCAGCCGGTGCCGAAATCATCCAAGGAAAGCATGACGCCCAGCGACTTCAGCTCCTGCATCAGCCGCATGGTGGTTTCGCTGTCGTCAAGCGTCAGGCTTTCGGTCAGTTCCAGTTCGAGCCATTCCGGCGCAAGTCCCGTGGCGTCGAGCGCCGCGCGCACGGTGCGAACGATATCGCCGCGGTAAAACTGCTGCGCGGACAGGTTGACGGCCATGCGCACCTTGGTCAGGCCCTGGGCCTGCCAGGCGGCGTTCTGCGCGCAGGCGGCGTTGAGCACCCATTTTCCAACCTCGACGATGCGGCCATGTTCTTCGAGAAGGGGGATGAACAGTCCGGGCTCGATCAGGCCTTCCTGCGGATGCCGCCAGCGCAGGAGCGCTTCAAATCCGATGATCTGGGAGGTCATGACGGAAATCTGCGGCTGATAGTGCAGGACGAATTCGCCCCGCTCGCCGGCGCCGTGCAGGTCGCTGGACAGGCGATGCCAGCGTTCGGCGGCGATGCTCAGGTCATGGCTGAACAGGCGGAAGGCCCCGCGCCCGTTCTTCTTGGCTTGATACATGGCGGTGTCGGCCGCCTGCAGCAGGGCTGCGGGCGTGTCGCCGTCGCCGGGATACATGGCGACGCCGATGCTGGTCCCGATATGCAGGTTATGACCGGCGACGCGCGCCACAGGCTCGAAAGCCGACAGGATGCGCTGCGCCAGGGCCTGGGCGTCCGCATCATCCTTCAGGCCTGTCGCGGCGATCACGAATTCGTCGCCGCCCAGTCTCGCCGGCGTATCGACTTCGCGCACCACGGCGCGCAGGCGAAGGGCGACCTCCTCCAGAAGCGCGTCGCCGACGAGATGGCCCAGGCTGTCATTGATGTGCTTGAAATGATCGAGGTCCAGCACCAGCAGGGCGACCTGGGACTGTTCCCGCCGCGCCTGGGCGATGGCGTGCGACAGGCGGTCCATCAGGAGCGCGCGGTTGGGCAGCCCGGTCAGGGCGTCGTGCAGGGCGAGGTAGCGAACCCTCGCTTCGGCCTCGACGCGCGCGCGGATATCGCGGAATGTGCATTGCGCAAGCAGTCGCCCGCCGGCGCGGTAGGTGGCGCCGACGACTTCACACATGACTTCGCCGCCATCTTCCCGCGTCCAGCTCCATTCGTCCCACGTCATCTGGCTGGATGCGCGCAATGCGTGGGCGATCGCTCTGCCGCCCATGGCGGCGAAGGCGTTCAGGTCGTCCAGATACCGCCCTTGCGCCTCCTCGGCGGTCACGCCGAACAATTGACAGGCGCGCGCGTTCAAAGCGTCGATCGTGAAGGTTTCGCAGTCGATGGAGACAATGCCGTCGCCGGCCGCCTCAAACAGACGGCGGTGGCGCAGCTCGGATTCGCGCAGGCTGCGTTCCGCCGCGCACCGCGCCGCGGCTTCGTTTTCGAGATCCGCCTTTTGCGCAATGAGGTCGAGCTTCGCCCGGCGCAGGCTGAGATGGGTTCGCACCCGCGCCAGCAACTCCTCGATCTGGAAGGGCTTGCTGACATAATCAACCCCGCCTGCGGCGAAGGCCCTGACCTTGCTGTCCACATCGGCCAGGGCCGTCATGAAGATGACGGGCAGGTCGTCCGCGGCGTCATCGGCCTTAAGCCGGCGGCAGGTCTCGAAACCGTCCAGGTCGGGCATCATGACGTCCAGAAGCACAAGGTCGGGCTTGGCGAAGCGCATACGTTCGAGCGCCTCATGACCGCCCAGGGCGACCAGCACTTCAAAGCCCTGCGCTTCAAGATGATCGACCAGAAGCCCCAGATTGACCGGATTATCGTCGACCACGAGGATGCGCGCTGGCGAAACGGACGCGGGAGCAGCGGAACTCATGCGGCTCTCCTTTCTTTGCAACACTGTTCAATCAGGCGCAGAACCGCAGGCGACTGATAGGCCGCGGCCAGGGCGTCCAGCTTCTGCGCAAAGGCGGCGTATTGCGGGCCCTGAGCCAGGATGGCGGAAACCTCTTTGCGCAGAGCGCGCAGATTGCCTTCGCGGGCCAGGATCAGAAGCCGTTCCATAGTGTCGGCGTCCGGCGTCGTCAGCAGCGCATCCTCCTCAGCGCAGGCGGTTGACTCCAGAAGCTGCGCCAATCGCAGTCTCAGCGCGCGCAGATCGATCGGCTTGGCTATGGTCTCCGTCGCGCCTGCGGCGAGCGCAGCTTTGAGCTTTTCCGCTGAGGCGTCGGCGCTGATCATCACGACCGGAACGCGACGGCCAGCGTCCCGGCGGCGCAATTCGCGGACGCAGGTTTCGCCGCCCATGACCGGCATGCGCTCATCGAGCAGAACCAGATCAATATGCGTTGTCTCAAATGTCGCCAGCGCCTCCGCGCCGTTTCGCGCCTCGATGACGTCGCAGCCGTCCGCGCACAGGGCGTCGCGCAACAGGGCGAGGTTCGCCTCCAGATCGTCCACGATCAGAATCCTGCGCCCGCTCAGGGCCGGGGGCTGACCGGATGCGGCGCTTGCGGGCGTCTCGCCGGGAGGGCAGACGATCCGGACGCGGAAACAGGCGCCTTGTCCCGGCGCGCTTTCCACCTCGATGTCGCCGTTCATCATGGTGACGATGCGATGGCTTATGCTCAGGCCAAGACCGGCGCCGGCGCTGCGGTCAACGGCGTTGCCGGCCTGCTCGAACGGCCTGAAAATGCGGTCCAGATTGGCCGCGTCAATGCCGATGCCCGTGTCGCGAACCTCAAAGCTGAGCGCGACCTCCCCCTGGGGCGTCGTCTCCGATCGGACGCTGAGGCGCACCTCTCCCGTCTCGGTGAATTTGATGGCGTTGCCCAGAAGATTGATCAGCACCTGACGAAGCCGTTTTTGATCGGCTCTGATCCGGTTCGCGGCCAGGTTGGACAGGTCAAGCACGAAGGCCAGGCTTTTTTCCCCGGCGCGCACGCGCATCATGTTTGCGACGCCGCGCAGGCAGTCATGCAGATCGAAGTCTTCGGGCAGGAGGTCCAGTTTCCCGGCTTCGACCTTGGATATGTCGAGAATATCGGTGATGAGCGCCAGAAGATGCGCGCCGCTCTGTTCGATGGTCCGGGCGGCGTCCCTTGAATCGTCCGGCAGCGCGCGTTGCTGAAGCAACTGTGCATAGCCGATGATGGCGTTGAGCGGCGTGCGCAGCTCATGGCTCATATTGGCGAGGAATTGCGACTTGGCCGAACTGGCGCTTTCGGCGGCGTCGCGCGCGACGGCCAGAAAATGCGCTTCTTCGGCCTGCAGACTCTGCTGCACCTCCATGGCGCGCCGGACGCTCAGGAAACGATAGACCAGGAAACCGCCGGTCAAGGCGAGCCAGACGCCAAGAATAATAAGATACCACTGGGCGCGCGATATGAAGGCGCCTGAAAAGCCGATGCTCCTGATCGAGACGTCAAAGCGCGAGGGGACGGGCTGACCGTCGGAATTCACCGCGACGGCCAGAACATGGTTGAGCGGAAAGCTGACGTCTTCAGGCGTCAGATGATGGCTCGTCGCCCACCAGGAATCGACGCTGAACTGGTCCATATTGAGTTGGACGATGTTGTCGCCATTTTTAACGTCGAAGCCGGCGGCGAAGGTGATGTCATTGTCGCTGATCCTGTCTCGCAGGCCTGGCGGCGTTCTGTTTTTTAGGGTCAGTTTCAGACGCTGGCCCTGGCCGTGATAGACGATGTGCAGATCGACTCTCTTGAAATGCCGGAAATCCACGCCCTTGCCGGTATTGCCAAGGTCGAGGAAAAGGCCGAATCCGCAATAGGGGTATTCGAAGCCCTTATTCAGGCTGCAATTCCAGTCGAGCGGCCTGGCGGGATTCGTTTGGACCTGCGACGCGCCGCCGTTTTCATGATCGGCATAGGTATAGGTGTAATACTGCCCCGAAGTTGGCGTGAGCACGAGCTTTTGGCCTGTGATCGCGCTTTC
>DATMTF010000357.1:0-16319 GCA_035565015.1 Asticcacaulis sp.
CATAGTCCGATTTGGCCCTGTTCATTGCGCGATATTGCTCCGCAGCAAAAGATTATTCTGTTTTTTGCGATTATCGCAGAAAAACTATTTTGTGACCAGCGGTTTGCGGAACGCACTTCGGAAGCACTTTCCGGCCAGGCTGGCTTAGTCTCGTTCGTAACAAGATATGCGAACAGGGACAATCCAGGAATGCGCGATCAGGTCACGCTCGACGACAAATATCAGGTGACATCCGGTCCGGTCTTTATGGGCGGGATTCAGGCTCTGGTGCGTCTGCCGATGCTGATCCGCGACCATGACCGCCGCAGGGGGCTGAACACGGCGGGCTTTATTTCCGGTTATCGCGGCTCGCCGCTGGGCGGCTATGATACGCAGCTTGAACTGGCCGCCGAACATCTGGCCGCGCACGACATCGTCTTTCAGGCGGCGATCAACGAAGACCTTGGCGCCACCGCCGTGTGGGGCACGCAGCATGTGCCGCTATTCCCGGATGCGAAAAAGGACGGCGTGTTCGGCCTGTGGTACGGCAAGTCGCCGGGCGTGGATCGTTCGATGGACGCCCTCCGGCACGCCAATTTCGCCGGGACCAGCCCGTTGGGCGGCGTGCTAGCGCTGGCGGGCGACGATCACGCCAGCAAGTCCTCGACCCTGCCCAACCAGTCGGAATTCGCCTTTATGGACGCCGAAATTCCGGTGCTGGCGCCCGTGACCTTGGATGAGGTGATCGATTTTGGCGTGCGGGGCATTTCGCTGTCGCGTTACAGCGGCTGCTGGACAGCGCTGAAAGTGTTGTCCGATCAGATGGATTCCTCCGCGGTCGTGCATCTCGATCCGTCCAACTGGCAAAGCGTGATTCCCGATTTCGACATGCCTGATGAGGGCGTGTCGATCCGGCTGCACGACAGCCCCGAAGCCAAGGAGCGTCGTCACCGCCATATCAAGCTGCCCGCCGCGCAGGCCTTTGCGCGCGTCAATGGCTTCAACCGGCTGGTGCTGGACGCGCCGCGCCCGCATATCGGCGTCGCCGCCAGCGGCAAGGCGTATCTGCATGTGCTGGACGCGCTGCGTCTGTTGCAGATTTCCGACGCCGAGGCGCGCGATCTGGGCCTGCGGCTCTGGAAGGTCGGGATGGTGTGGCCGCTCGATGCGGCGGCGGCCAGCGCCTTCGCCGACGGCTTGCAGACCGTGCTGGTGGTCGAGGAGCGCCGCGCCCTGATCGAGCCGCAACTGCGCGACGCCCTTTATAACCTGCCCGACCGTCGCCGCCCGCAGGTGCTGGGCAAAAAGGACGCCCTTGGCGCGCCGCTGCTGCGCGACCTGATGGAGTTCGATACGGCGCATGTGGCGCTGGCGCTTTACCGCGTCCTGCCCGAGACGGCGAAGACCGAGGCGCGGCGCGCCATCGTCGCGAAGCTGGAGCAGGCCGCCTGTGCGAAAGATGGGCTGCATCCGCTGCATGTGCGCTCGCCCTTTTATTGCGCGGGCTGCCCGCATAACACCTCGACCACCGTGCCGGAAGGCAGTCGCGCCCTGGCCGGGATCGGCTGTCACTATATGGCGCAATTCATGCCGAACCGGAACACCGACCTCGTGACCCAGATGGGCGGCGAGGGCGTCACCTGGGTCGGTCAGTCGCCCTTCACCAACGAAAAGCACGTCTTCGTCAACCTGGGCGACGGCACCTATTTCCATTCCGGCCTGCTGGCCATCCGTCAGGCGGTGGCGGCGAAGGTCAACATCACCTACAAGATCCTCTATAATGACGCGGTCGCCATGACCGGCGGCCAGCACGTCGATGGCCAGCTCAGCCCGATCACTGTGGCGCAGCAGGTCGCGACCGAGGGGGTGGCGCGCATCATTCTGGTGTCCGAGACGCCGGACCGCTGGCGCAACCATCCGAAAATGCCGGCGCGCGTCAGCTTCTATCACCGCGACGCCTTCAAGACCGCCGAGGCCGAATTGCAGGCGACGCCCGGCGTCACCGTGCTGATTTACGACCAGATGTGCGCGACCGAGCGCCGCCGCCGCCGCAAGCGCGGCCTCATCCCGCAAGCAAGCCAGCGCATCTTCATCAATGAAGCGGTGTGCGAAGGCTGCGGCGACTGTTCGGCCAAGTCCAACTGCATCGCGGTCGGCCCGAAAGAGACCGAACTGGGCCGCAAGCGCGAGATCGACCAGTCGGCGTGCAATATCGATACATCCTGCGTACAGGGCTTCTGCCCCAGCTTCGTGGCGCTGGACGGGGCGAAACCGAAAAAGGCGCAGGCCGCCGCCATCGACCATCTGATCGTGGACCTGCCCGAAGCGCGGCCCGTCGCGCTCGGCGATCAGCCCTTCAATGTGCTGCTGACCGGCATTGGCGGGCTGGGCGTGACCTCCTTAAGCGCCATTCTCGGCATGGCGGCGCATATCGACGAACTGGAGGCGGTGTGCGTCGATCAGACGGGTCTTGCCCAGCGCGGCGGCGCGGTCGACGCGCATATCCGCTTGCGCAGAGCGGGCGTCGTACCGGGCGGGCGCATCCCGCTCGGTGAGGCCGATGTGCTGATCGCCGCCGATATGGTGACGGCGCACGGCAAGTCGTGCCTGCCGCTGCTCGATCCGACGCGCACGCATGGCTTCCTCAATACACGCCTGACCCCGACGGCGGAATTTACGCTCAACACCAAGACCGTCTTCGACCCGATGGCCATGACGCGGCGCGTGAAAAAGGCGGTGCGGCAGCTCGACAGCTTCGACGCCAATGGTCTGGCGCGGACCTATATGGGTGACGCCGTGTTTTCGCTGATGGTGATGCTGGGCGCGGCCTGGCAGTCGGGCGCCTTGCCGCTGACGCGGGCGGCGATCGAAAAGGCGATCACGCTGAACGGGGCCGCCGTGAAGGCCAATCTCAACGCCTTTGCGTTGGGGCGGGCCTGGGCCGAAGGGCGGCTGGACGCGACGATCAAGCCGGAGCCGAAATTCGATCTGGAGGCCTTTGTCGCGCGTCGCGTGGCGGACCTGACCCAATATCAGAACGCGGCCTATTCTGCGCAATATAAGGCTCTGGTCGATCTGGCGAAAGCGGCGGAAGCGCCGCTGAACGATGCGCGTTTCAGCGACGCGGTGGCGCGCTACGCCTTCAAGCTGATGGCCTATAAGGACGAGTACGAGGTGGCGCGGCTCTACAGCCTGCCGGCCTTCCGCAAGCAACTGAACGAGCAGTTCGAGGGGACGAAAAAGATCCATCTCTGGCTGGCCCCGCCGCTGCTGGGCGAGACAAAGCGCAAGTTCGGCCCGTGGGTGTTCGGCCTGTTCAGTGTGCTGAAGACGCTGAAAGGCCTGCGCGGCACGCCATTTGACCTGTTCGGTTATACGCTTGAGCGTCGCCGTGAACGTCGGATGGCCGCCGACTATGCGGCCATGATCCAAGAGATCGCGCCGCGACTGACCGCGCACAATTTCGACCTCGCCGTCGCCCTGGCCAGCCTGCCCGACGAGATTCGCGGCTTCGGCCCGATCAAGTCCGCCAATGCCGACAAGGCCGACCTCAAACGCCAGGATTTGCGAGCGCGCTTTGACGCCGCGCAAGCCCCGAAAACCTCCCAAAAAGCCATGCCAATAAAGGAAAACGCGCATGTTTGACCATCCCGATTATGACGGCCATGAAAAGGTGCTGATGGTGGAGGACGCGCACAGCGGCCTGCGCGCCATTATCGCGGTCCATTCCACCGTCATGGGGCCTGCGGCGGGCGGTTGCCGCCTGTGGAGCTATGCGACGGGCGAGGCCGCCCTGTCCGATGCGCTGAAGCTGTCGCGCGGCATGAGCTACAAGAACGCCATGGCCGACCTGCCGCTGGGCGGCGGCAAGGCGGTGATTCTCGGCCCCGTCATGCCGGAAAACCGCACCGCTGTGCTGGAAGCCTTCGGGCGCGCGGTCGAGAGCCTGAACGGGGCTTACATCACCGCCGAGGATGTCGGGGTGAATGTCGCCGATATGCAAACCGTGGCGCGGACCACGCGCTTCGTGTCGGGGCTGGAAGGCGCGGAAGGTCGCTCCGGCGGCGATCCGTCGCCCTATACGGCGCGCGGCGTGCGCGTCGGCATCGAGGCGGCGGTGCGCGCGCAACTTGGCCGCGCCGAGGTGGCGGGTCTGGCCATTGCGGTGCAGGGTCTGGGCCATGTCGGCATGTATCTGTGTCAGGAACTGCACGAACTGGGCGCAAATCTGGTCGTGGCCGATATCAATGCGGCGCGCGTTGAGGAAGCCGTGGCGCGTTTCGGCGCCAAGGCGGTCGGCGTCGATGAGGTGCTGACCCAGGATGTCGATGTCGTGGCGCCGTGCGCGCTGGGCGGGGCGATCAGCGAATATGTCGCGCGCTACGTCAAGGCGAAGATCGTCGCGGGCGCGGCCAATAACCAGCTCGCCACGCCGGAAGCGGGCCGGATCCTGGCCGAACGCGGCGTTCTCTATGCGCCGGACTATGTGATCAATGCCGGCGGCATCATCATGGTGTCGGGCGAAATCTCCGGCGATAACGACACGGCCCTGACGCTTGCCAGGGTGGACGCCATCGGAGCGCGGCTTGACGCCATCTTCGCAACGGCGAAAGTCGAAAATGTGATCACAAATGAGGTTGCCGATCGCATGGCGCGCGCTAAGATCGCCGCCGGTAAAATCGTCAAGGCTCCGGTTCCCGCGGTTGCTTAGGTTTCATCCCTCCCCGTTTACGGGGAGGGGGGACCGCGAAGCGGTGGGAGGGGGCTTCCATCGCTTCAGACCCCGGAATTGACCATGCGCGACATTCATCACTTTATCGACGGCAAGACCGTGGCGGGAACGTCCGGCCGCTTCAGCGACGTCTTCGATCCGAACACGGGACAGGTTCAGGCCCGCGTGGCCCTGGCCAGCCCTGCCGAGGTCGATGACGCGGTGCGCCGGGCGGTGAAGGCGCAAGCCGGATGGGCCGCCATGAACCCGCAGCGGCGGGCGCGGGTGATGTTCGCCTTCAAGGCCTTGCTCGAAGAGCATATGGACGAACTGGCGCACCTTCTGTCGTCCGAGCATGGCAAGGTGATCGCCGATTCGCGCGGCGACGTGCAGCGCGGGCTGGAGGTGGTGGAGTTCGCCTGCGGCATTCCGCATCTGATGAAGGGCGACTACACCGAAGGGGCCGGTCCGGGCATCGACGTCTTTTCGATGCGTCAGCCGCTCGGCGTCGTGGCGGGGATTACGCCGTTCAACTTCCCGGCCATGATCTCCTTGTGGATGAGCGCCATTGCGATCGCCTGCGGCAATGCCTTTATCCTCAAGCCGTCGGAGAAAGACCCCAGTGTGCCGGTGCGGCTGGCCGAACTGATGATCGAGGCGGGCCTGCCCGAAGGCGTGTTGCAGGTCGTGCAGGGCGATAAGGTCGCTGTCGATGCGCTGCTGACGCACGAAGATATTCGCGCCGTGTCCTTTGTCGGCTCGTCCGATATCGCTCAATACGTTTATGCGACGGGCGCGGCGCACGGCAAGCGCGTGCAGGCCATGGGCGGGGCCAAGAACCACGGCGTCATCCTGCCCGACGCAGATATGGATCAGGTGGTGAAGGATATTGTCGGCGCAGCCTATGGCTCGGCGGGCGAGCGCTGCATGGCCCTGCCCGTGGCCGTGCCGGTGGGCGCGGCGACCGCGGACGCCTTTGTCGCGCGCATGAAGGACGCCATTGCCGGGCTGAAGGTCGGGGTTTCCACCGACGCCGAGGCGCATTACGGCCCGGTGATCTCGGCGGCGCACAAGGCGAAGATCGAAAGCTACATTCAGATGGGCGTCGATGAAGGCGCGGAACTGGTCGTTGACGGGCGCGGTCTTGAGCTTCAGGGCCATGAGGGCGGCTATTTTCTGGGACCGTCGCTGTTCGATCGCGTCACGCCGGGGATGAAAGCCTATCAGGACGAGATTTTCGGCCCGGTTTTGCAGGTGGTGCGGGCGCAGAGCCTTGAGGAGGCCGCCGCTTTGCCATCGCAGCACGCTTACGGCAATGGCGTCGCCATCTTTACACGCAACGGGCTGGCGGCGCGCGATTTCGCTGCGAAGGTCAATGTCGGTATGGTCGGGATTAATGTGCCGATCCCCGTGCCGGTGGCCTATCACTCCTTCGGCGGCTGGAAGCGCTCGGCCTTCGGCGATCTCAACCAGTATGGCGAGGACGGGGTGCGCTTCTACACCAAGGTCAAGACGGTGACGCAGAGATGGCCGGAAGGCGATATCGGCGATCAGGCGTTTGTTATTCCGACGATGAGGTAATATGGACATTCTCACCCGCATCGAAAACGGCGTAGGGCGGATCACGCTGAACCGGCCTAAGGCGCTGAACGCCCTGACCGAGGAGATGTGCGCGGCCATCGACGCGGCGTTGATCGCGTGGGCGGATGATCCCTCGGTGCGGCTGGTGATGATCGAGCATGCGGAGGGGACGCGCGGTTTCTGCGCGGGCGGCGACATCAAGGCGGCGGCGCAGAGTGGGCGCGGCGATGGGCGGGACGGTGAAGATTTCTTCCGTACTGAATACCGCATGAATATGCGCATCAAGGCGTTTCCGAAGCCCTATATCGCCGTCATGGATGGTGTGACGATGGGCGGAGGCGCGGGGGTTTCGGTGCATGGCTCGCACCGCATCGCCACCGAGCACACCCTGTTCGCCATGCCGGAAACGGGTATCGGCCTGTTTCCGGATGTCGGCGGCGGCTGGTTCCTGCCGCGCCTGAACGGCCAGTTGGGGACGTGGCTGGCCCTGACCGGGGCGCGGCTGAAAGGCGCGGATGTGGCGGCGGCGGGGATCGCCACGCATCTGGTGGCGTCATCGGATGTGGCGTCGATCAAGGCCGCGCTGCTGGCGGGCGAGGGGCCGGGTCAGGTTTTGGCGCGGTTCGCGCAGGATGTGCCTGCGCCGACCTATGGCGAGCATGTTGTGGTCATGGATCGCTGTTTCGATCAGGTGAGCGTCACCGCGATCATCGACGCCCTGCGCGCGGAACAGGATGACTGGGCGACGGAGCAGGCCGACATTCTGGCGACGCGCTCGCCCCTGTCGATGTGCGTGGCGCTGGAGCAGTTGCGGCGCGGACGCGAGATGACGGATTTTGCCGAGTTGATGCGCATGGAGTACCGCATCGCCTGCCGCATCCTCAGATCGCACGATTTTTCCGAAGGCGTGCGCGCTGTGCTGGAGGACAAGGACCATGCGCCGCGCTGGTCGCCTGCCTCGGTGCGCGAGGTTACGCCGGAGATGATTGCCGGGGTGTTTGCGCCGCTGGAGCGGGAATTGGCGCAGGAATAGCTACGATTTCCCTCTCCCCTCCACGAGGGGAGAGGACGAGGAGCAAGGCGTAGCCGCCGATCCTCGGGTGAGGGGCTGTCTGACGGCTGCGCTCGGTCGGCGGGTGGCCCCTCACCCGATCGCCTTCGCCTGATGGCTCGGCTCTCGTCCTCTCCCCTCGTGGAGGGGAGAGGGGATTCAGATCACGTACAGATCGACATAGTCGTGCACGGGCATGGCTTCCAGTGCGCGCTGGTCGAGCGAGACTTTGAGGATGGCGTCCTGCTGTCTGGACGGGAAGCGGCGGTTGAGATTGGTGCGGAACTTGGCTTCCAGCAGCGGGATACCGTCCTGGCGGCGGCGCTTGTGGCCGATCGGGTATTCGACCACGACCTCATCCAGCTTGCTCCCGTCTTTCAGGATCACCGTCATGGCGTTGGCGATCGAGCGCTTGTCCGGGTCGTGATAGTCGGCGGTGAAGGCCGGTTCCTCGACGCAGGTGATCAGGCTGCGCAAATTATCGATGCGCGGATCGGCGGCGATCCTGTCCTCATAATCGGCGGCGGTCAGACGACCGAAGATCAGCGGCACGGCGACCATATACTGGATGCAGTGGTCGCGGTCGGCGGGATTGTTCAGCGGCCCCTGCTTGTCGATGATGCGGATGCAGGCTTCGTGCGTGCGGATGGTGACGGCGGCGATGTCGTCGGACGTCTTGCCCATCGCTTTCAGGCGGTCATGCAGCGTCATGGCGGCTTCGACGGCGGTCTGAGAGTGGAACTCCGCCGGGAAGCTGATCTTGAACAGGATGTTCTCCATCACATAGCTGCCATAGGGGCGCTGGAATTTAAACGGCTGGCCCTTGAACAGCACGTCGTAGAAGCCCCAGGTCTTCGCGGTCAGGACACTCGGATAGCCCATCTCGCCCTTGGCGGCCATCAGGGCCAGGCGCACGCCGCGCGCCGTGGCATCGCCCGCCGCCCATGACTTGCGCGAGCCGGTGTTCGGCGCATGCCGATAGGTGCGAAGGCTCTGGCCGTCCACCCAGGCCAGGCTGACAGCGTTGATAATCTCGTCGCGGCTCAGGCCCAGCATCTGGGCGACCACGGCGGCAGTGGCGACCTTGACCAGCACAACGTGATCGAGGCCGACGCGGTTGAAGCTGTTTTCCAGCGCGAGGCAGCCCTGAATCTCATGTGCCTTGATCATGGCCGTCAGCACGTCACGCATGAGGAGCGGCGGCTTGCCATTGGCGACGGCGACGCGGCTCAGCCAGTCGGCGACCGACAGTATGCCGCCGAGATTGTCGGACGGATGGCCCCATTCCGCCGCCAGCCAGGTGTCGTTGAAGTCGAGCCAGCGGATCATCGCGCCGATATTGAAAGCCGCCTGCACCGGATCGAGCTGGAACTGCGTGCCGGGCACTTTTGCGCCATGCGGCGTGATCGTGCCGGGAATGATCGGCCCCATCAGCTTCGCGCAGGCCGGATAGTCGAGCGCTTCCAGCCCGCAGCCCAGCGTGTCGATCAGGCAGTTGCGCGCCGTCTCATAGGCGAGATTGGAGTCGATGCGATAGTCGAGAACATAATCGGCGATGTCGGTCAGAACCGTGTCGGGTTCGGGACGGGTGTTGGGAATATGGGCGGACATGGGGTTTCCTTATGAAAAGCAAGGAAGGCGATCCACAGATAAGCCAGATAAGCACAGATATTTATATGGCGTTTCGGCTTTGAGGGCAGGCCAATGAGCAGCACCTCGGCGCGTAGCGCCATCTGTGCTTATCTGGCTGATCTGTGGATAAACCTTCTTAAGGCCTTTGGTTCAACGGCACGAACGGGCGGTCTTCGGGGCCGGTATAGTTGGCGTTGGGGCGGATGATCTTGCCGTCGGCGCGCTGTTCCAGCACGTGCGCGGCCCAGCCGGTGGTGCGCGCGATCACGAACAAAGGCGTGAACATAAGGGTCGGCACGCCCATCATGTCGTAGGAGACGGCTGAGAACCAGTCGAGATTGGGGAACATCTTTTTGGCGTCCCACATCACAGTTTCCAGCCGCTCGGCGATGGCGAACATGCGCGGCTGGCCCTGTTCCTGGCTCAATTCACGCGCCACCTCCTTGATCACCTTGTTGCGCGGGTCGGAGACGGTATAGACCGGGTGGCCGAAGCCGATGATCACCTCTTTGGCCTCGACACGGCGGCGGATGTCGGCCTCGGCCTCGTCCGGGCTGTCGTAGCGCTTCTGGATCTCGTGCGCGACCTCGTTGGCGCCGCCGTGTTTCGGCCCGCGCAGCGCGCCTATGCCGCCCGCGATGCAGGAATAGATGTCCGAGCCCGTGCCGGCGATCACTCTTGCTGCAAAGGTCGAGGCGTTGAACTCATGCTCGGCATAGAGGATCAGCGAGGTATGCATGGCGCGCACCCACGAGGCGGGCGCGGCTTTGCCGTGCAGCAGGCGCAGGAAATGGCCGCCAATGCTGTCATCGTCGCTCTCGACCTCGATGCGGTGGCCATTATGGCTGAAATGATACCAGTAGAGCAGGATGGAGCCGAGAGAGGCCAGCAGCTTGTCGGCGATGTCGCGCGCGCCGGGGACATTGTGATCGTCCCTTTCCGGCAGCACGCAGCCCAGCATCGACACGCCGGTGCGCATCACGTCCATCGGATGCGCCGAGGCGGGCAGGGTCTCCAGCGCCTGCGTCACGGCGGCGGGCAGGCCGCGCAGGGCCTTGAGCCTGGTCTTGTAGGCTTTCAATTCCGCCGGATTGGGCAGATGGCCGTGGATCAGCAGAAAGGCGATCTCCTCGAACTCCGACGATTTGGCGAGGTCGAGAATGTCATAGCCGCGATAGGCCAGGTCGTTGCCCGTGCGCCCGACCGTACACAGGGCGGTATTGCCCGCGATCTGGCCGGACAGGGCGACGGATTTCTTCGGCTTGAAGGCGGGGGTGTCGATTGTGTCCATGTTTTCGTCCCTGTTGTTATCTTTTTGACCACGAAAAATACGAAAAGATGCCAAAGGGACTGAGACGCGAAACGACCGTTCCAGAACTGACGGGTTTACTGAGCGCCCTTGGCGCTCCTTATTCAGTTTCCACGACGGAATGCGGTATTTCTGTTTTCGTGCCTTTTCGTGTCTTTCGTGGTCAAACCTCTTACTTTTTCTCAGCATAAAGCCGGTCGAGCTGCGCCTCGAACTCCCAGTAGCCGATGCGGTCGTACAGCTCCTCGCGCGTCTGCATCGTATCCAGAACGGCCTTCTGGTGGCCGTCGCGGCGGATGGCCTCATAGACGGCCTCGGCGGCCTTGTTCATGGCGCGGAAGGCGCTCAAGGGGTAAAGCTGGATCGCCACCCCGGCCAAGGCCAGTTCCTCGCGCGTGAATAAAGGCGTCTTGCCGAATTCGGTGATATTGGCCAACACAGGAACCTTCACCGCATCCGTGAATTTCTTATAGGTCTCAAGATCATAGGCGGCTTCGGCGAAGATGCCGTCGGCGCCGGCCTCGACACAACGGATGGCGCGTTCGATGGCCGCATCGACGCCGTAATTCGCAATTGCGTCGGTGCGGGCGATCAGGAAGAAATCCGGGTCGGTCTTGGCGTCGGCGGCGGCTTTCACCCGGTCCACCATCTCCTCGGTCGGGACGATCTCCTTGCCCGGACGGTGGCCGCAGCGTTTCGCGCCCGCCTGATCCTCAATATGGCAGGCGGCGGCCCCGAACCTGATCAGCGACTTGACCGTGCGCGCGATGTTGAAGGCGCTGGGGCCAAAGCCGGTGTCGATATCGACCAGCAGCGGCAGGTCGCAGACATCGGTGATGCGGCGCACATCGGTCAGCACATCGTCGAGCGTGATGATGCCGAGATCGGGCATGCCCAGCGATCCCGCCGCCACCCCGCCGCCGCTCAGATAGATGGCGCGGTAACCGGCGCGTTTGGCCAGCAGAGCGTGGTTGGCGTTGATCGCGCCAATGACCTGAAGCGGGGATTCGGCTTTGAGCGCGGCGCGAAAGCGGGCGCCCGGCGTGGCTGGCGTCATCATCTGTCCCTGTTCTTGTTTTGAGCAAATGGTGTCATTTGCAACAATGCCTGTCAAGCGTCGTTATTTACGCTTGCGTCAAGATAAGGGTCAAATCACGCTGCCTTGATGGCTCAGCTCTTGCCGCAGCCGCAAGCCGTCGTCGCGGCGTCATAACGGTCATGGTGGCGCAGCCAGTCGGTCATGCCGCCCGTCTCGTTGCGGCCTTTCGGGCTGATGTCGAGCAGGCCGAATACGCCACCCGCCAGTTCCGTGCCGCGCGCATAGCAGGAATAGGTGTGATAGATCGCGCCGTCCTCGCTCTTGTAGAAGGCGCTGAGGCCCGGCAGATCCGCAGGCAGATCCTTTTCTTCGCGGTAATTATAGACCTGAGCGCCGCCGCGGAAGGCCACGCCGTAATCATAGTTGAAGTCCGTATCGTCGCTGGAGACCCAGTCGAAGCGCCAACCCATGCGCTGTTTGAATGTCATGAGTTTTGACAGCGGCGCGCGCGATACAGCGATGAATTTGACGTCGTGGTTTTCCAGATGCGGCAATATGCCGTTAATGTGGTCGGCGCCAAGCGAGCAGCCGACGCAGCCTTCGTCCCAGTCGGGCGCGAACATGAAATGCTGCACCAGAAGCTGGCTGCGACCGGCGAACAGGTCGGCAAGGGTCTTGGGACCGCCCGGCGTTTCGAAGATATAGAGTTTGTCCACCTTCGCCCACGGCAGTTTCTGCCGCTCAGCGCGCAAGGCGTCCAGTTGCCGGGTCAGCGCCTTTTCCTGCGTCAGCAACGCCTTGCGCGCCTCCAGCCAGTCCGTGGGGGAAACGATCCGATTCATGGTCTTAGTCCTTCCAGCCACAGGTGAAGCTGGCGCACGCCCGAAGCCAGAAGATCAGCGCTCTGAGCGGCCTTGGCCAGCGAAATATAGCCTTCATAGGCAGCAATGAAAAAGGTGGCCGTATCGCGCGCATCGAGGTCGCGGCGCACCTTGCCATTGATCTGGCCCAGCCGCAGGGCGTCGGTCACGCCGCCGATCCAGTCAGCAAAGATCTGCGCCAGCCGCAGACGGAAAGTCTCGTCCAGCGGCGACATTTCCTGCGCCAGATTGTTAAGCGGACAGCCGCCGCTGACCGCCTCCGGGTCGAGGCGCGTCTCGGCGACAATCGCCTTGAGCGCGTCGATGGGATCATCGACATCGTCGAGCGGCGCCAGCCATTTGTCGGTGGTGATTTTTGTGATGACCTGTTCGATCACGGCGTGGCCCAGCCCGTCCTTGCTGCCGAAATGGTGATAGAGCGCGCCCTTGGTGACGCCGGCGTGGCCCAGAATGCTGTTGAGATCGGCGCTGCGATAGCCGCAACGATACATTTCGGCAAAGGCGGCGGACACCAGATGGTCGCGTGTGCGGGCTGGATCGCGGGACAGGGTTTCGTGTTTCATACCGATTGGTATGTAACGCTGTTCGCAAAAGGTCAAGTGATAAAAAATGGCGGGAAACGGGGCTTTCTGCTGACATAAACTGGCATTAGAATGGGCGCAAACTCCGTCGCGCATTGAGAGGGGTTTCGTCATGTCGCGCGCCACACGTTTGCTTGATCTGTTGCAGCTTCTGCGTCGTCACCGTTATCCCGTGGCGGGAGCGGAGCTGGCGCGCGAGCTGGAAATATCTTTACGCACCCTCTATCGCGACATTGCCGCCTTGCAGGCGCAGGGCGCGCATATCGAGGGCGAGCCGGGGGTCGGCTATGTGTTGCGGCCCGGCTATATGCTGCCGCCCCTGATGCTGTCGCCGGAGGAACTGGAGGCGCTGGTGCTGGGGGCGCGCTGGGTGTCGGATCGCGGCGATGCGCGGCTGGGCGCGGCGGCGCAGAACGCCCTGACCAAGATCGTCGCCGTGCTGCCCAAAGACCTGGCCGACGAGCTGGATTCGACCGGGCTTATGGTCGCGCCAAGCTGGTCGGCGCCGCGAACGCAGGTCGATCTGGGCGATGTGCGCCAGTCGATCCGCGCCGAATGTCGCGTCACGGTGCGCTATGTCGATCTCAAGGAACAGGCCACCGAGCGCGTGGTGTGGCCGATTGCGCTCGGCTTTTTCGAGCATGTGCGCATCGTTGTGGTGTGGTGCGAACTGCGTCAGGCGTTTCGGCACCTGCGCGCCGACCGGATCGTGGCGTGGGAGCCGATGACGGGACGTTATCCCAAACGCCGCGTGGCCCTGATGAGGGCGTGGAAGATCGAGCGTGAAGAAGAACATGCGCGCTACGAGGCCGAATATCCGCGTCCTGATGAGATGGCGACGGTGCAGTAAGGGGTAATTATGACCATCACCATCACCGCTTTTGAACGCTCGCCCGACGGCGGCAAGGGACTGGCCCGCGACACCCGTGTGCGCTGGGCGCTGGAGGAGGTCGGCCTGCCCTATGAGGTGCGGCTTGAATCCTTCGCGGCGCTGAAGGCCGAGGCGCATCTGGCGCGCAATCCGTTCGGCCAGATACCGACCTATGAGGAAGACGGCCTCGTCCTGTTCGAAAGCGGGGCCATTGTGCTGCGCATTGCTGAACGCCATGCAGGTCTGCTGCCGCCGGACGATAAGGCGCGGTCGCGGGCGATCATGTGGATGTTTGCGGCGCTGAACACGGTGGAGCCGCCGATTCTGGAATTTTCCATGGCGCGGTTGTTTGAGGCGGACGCGCCCTGGGCTGAGGCGCGCACGCCGATGCTCATAGAGCGCGTGCGCGGTCGCCTGCAACCGCTGTCGGCGCGGTTAAGCACGGCGGACTGGCTGGACGGCGACTTCAGCGCGGGCGATCTGATGATGGCCTCGGTGCTGTTACGTTTGAAGCCATCCGGCTTTTTGAACGAATTTCCTGTGCTTGCCGCCTATGTCGCGCGCGTAGAACAAAGGCCCGCCTATCAGCGGGCCTTTGCGGCGCAACTGGCGGTGAACGCGCTTTAGTTCTTCACAATCGGCAGGAAGATCGCGCTTTTCGAGTCGCCGCCGTGGAAGACGCTTTCCGTCGCCTTCTGATAATCTTCCGGTTTGGCGTTGAAGATATTATCGACATAGGTCTGCGGGTTGCGGTCATAGAGCGGGAAGAGGCTCGACTGCACCTGGATCATGATCTTGTGGCCGGGCAGGAAGACGTGATCGACATTGGGCAAGGACCATTTGTATTCGGTCACCCGACCGGGCGTCAGCGGGCCGGGCGTGGCGAAACCGTGGACATAGCGGCCGCGGAAGATTTCGATGCCGATCGGGATTTCCTCGCCCGCAATAGTCTTTTCGGTCTGGCCCGGATCGTGTTCGGGCGTGGTCGCCGGATAGACGTCGATCAGCTTGACCACCCAGTCGCTGTCCGTGCCGGTGGTGGCGGCGAACAGATCGACCAGAGGCGCGCCCATAATATGTACGGGACCGTCGAGCGCTGTCGTCTCATAGGTCAGCACGTCCGGACGTCCATCGACGAAACGCTGATCGTGGACCAGCCAGGTCGTCCATTGCGGGTAGTTATTGAGATCGACCGGACGCGGCACAAACGGCACGGGCTTTGCCGGATCGGACAGGTAATCGTCGTGACCGGCGCTGGCGGGGGCGTCGAAACCGGCGGTAAACTTATCTCCGAGATAGAGCGGCGTCATCGTGCCCATCGGCCATTTCGGCGACTCGTCCCAGTGATTCTCGCCGGTGGCGTAGGTCAGGACCGGCGGCGTGTGCGGATCGGGGGCGCCCTTCAGGTAATGATCGAAAAGCGGCTTCATGTATTTGACGCGGAATTCCCTGGCCGTATCGCCGGTAAAGGTCAGGTCGCCGAGCGAATAGCCATAGTGGTTGACGCCGGAATGGCGCCACGGGCCGATGACCAGCGACACCATGTCGTTGTTCTTGTCCTTGGGCTCCAGCGCGCGATAGACGGCGGGCGAACCGTAGGAATCCTCCTGATCCCACTGGCCGACAACCAGCATGGTCGGCACGGCGAGCGGACGCGCCGCCAGCCACTTATCGACCGCCACGTCCGACCACGTCTTGTCATAGGCCGGATGCTGCATGATCAGTTGCGCAAACGGCGCCTTGTCGAGGCCCCATTTGCGGATGTGATCGCCCGCCGAGCCGTCCTTCAGATACATCTCGTACTGATCGCCGGGCGGATAGGCTGGGCCGCCGCCTTCGCCCTTCTTATAGCCCTGACTCAGAGCGTAGTCGGCGCCGCCCTGGCGATAGGCGCCGTTATGAAACGTGTCGTCGCCGATCCAGGTATCGACCATCGGGCTTTGCGGGACGACGGCTTTCAGCGCTGGGTGCGGATTGACCTCGGCCATCAGGGTGGTGAAGCCGAGATAGGAGGAGCCGACCACGCCGACCTTGCCGTTGCTTTCCGGCAGGTTTTTCACCAGCCAGTCGATCGTGTCATAGGCGTCGGTCGATTCGTCTATTTTCGTGTCATTGCCGCCCGTGCCGATCAGCGGGCGCGTCATGATGAAGTCGCCTTCGGAATTGTGCATGCCGCGAATGTCCTGATAGACGCGGATATAGCCGTCCTCGACGAATTCGGCGTCCATCACCGGCAGGATCTCGGTGATCTTCGGGCTGTTGTTGCGCGCCGCTGAGGATTTGGCGTCGTAGGGGGTGCGGCTGAGCAGGATCGGCGCGTTCTTCACCCCCTTCTTTTCGACGATCACCGTGTACAGCTTCACGCCGTCGCGCATCGGGATCATCTCCACGCGCTTGATATAGTCGGCGTCGGGGAAGGTTTGATCGTAGGACGCCACATAGTCGGGCGTCATGGGCGTTGGTGGCGCGGATGTCTGGGCCAGGGCCGGGGCGGCGAGGCTGAGGGCGAGGAGGGAGACGAAGAGGGCGCGAACCGGCATGGAAAAGGCTCCTGAACAGCGGAAGATGGGCGATCCTACACGCTTGGCGAAGCGATACAATATACAAAGGTTACGCTTGAATCTAATTGCCGGCGCCGGTTTTGAGGCGCAGATACGGATTTCACAATCGTGTTAACGCTGAAT
>DATMTF010000358.1:0-11358 GCA_035565015.1 Asticcacaulis sp.
CGTCAGGCTCTTGTCAAAGGACGTGACACCGGTTACCTAGTGAGCAGGAAACGTAGCCTCACAGCGCGGCATACGCGCGTCGGCGTCCCGGTTTTAGCGTTCACTCATCAGGTACTGCATCATGGCCAAGCCCCTCCTCGTTCACGAGGACCGCCTGTTTTCATCCGATCCGACGCAGCGCGGGATCGCGCGCGAGCTTTATGCGCTGGTGAAGGATTATCCGATCCTGTCGCCGCACGGCCATACCGACCCTTCATGGTTCGCCGACAATGAAAATTTCGGCAATGCGACTGAACTGTTCCTGGCCCCCGACCACTACATCTACCGAATGCTTTATTCGCAGGGGATTGCGATGGAGGATGTCGGCGTCGGTTCACGCTCCGGCCCCTCCAAAGCCGATCCGCGCGCGGCCTGGCGCATCTTCGCCGCCAACCAGCACCTGTTCCGCGGCACGCCGACCGCGATGTGGATGTCTTACGTCTTCAGCAAGATCATGGGCTTTGAGGTCCAGCTTGGCGAGGACACGGCCGATCTTTACTTCGACCGCATCGGCGAATTGCTGGCGTCCGACGCCTACAAGCCGCGCGCCCTGTTCGAGCGCTTCAATATCGAGCTTCTGGCCACGACCGAAGGCCCGACCGACACGCTGGAGCATCACGCGAAAATCAAGGCGTCCGGCTGGAAGGGCCGCGTCGTCACCGCCTATCGTCCCGATCCGGTCATCGACCCGGAACATGAGGACTTCCACGCCAGGCTCGACCTGTTCGCCGGCCTGACCGGCGAGGACGTGCGTAACTGGACCGGCTATCTGGCCGCGCACCGCAAGCGGCGCGGCGTTTTCATGACCATGGGCGCGACCTCCACCGACCACGGCCACCCGACGGCGTGCACCGCCAACCTGTCGCGCGCCGAGGCTGAAAGCCTGTTCAAGCGCGTGCTGCAACCGGACGTGTCGATTGAAGACGCCGAACTCTTCCGCGCCCAGATGCTGACCGAGATGGCGCGCATGTCGCTCGACGACGGCCTGACCATGCAGATTCACCCCGGCGCCTGGCGCAACCACAACAAGGCGGTGTTCGATGCGTTCGGGCGCGACAAGGGCTGCGACATTCCGATGCAGACCGGCTATGTCGAGGCGTTGAAGCCGCTGCTCGACGCCTTCGGTAACGAAAAGAACCTCACGGTCATCCTGTTCACGCTGGATGAGACGTCCTATGCGCGCGAGCTGGCGCCGCTGGCCGGGCATTATCCGATCCTTAAGCTCGGTCCCTCCTGGTGGTTCCATGACAGCCCCGAAGGCATGACGCGCTTCCGCGAACAGGTCACCGAGACGGCGGGCTTCTACAACACGGTCGGCTTTAACGACGACACGCGCGCCTTTTTGTCGATCCCGGCGCGCCACGACGTCGCCCGCCGCATCGACGCCAACTTCCTCGCGCGACTGGTGGCCGAGCATCGCCTCGAACTGAACGAAGCCGCTGAGGTGATCAAGGATCTGACCTACAATCTGCCTAAAGCGGCCTATAAACTGTAGACTGTCAAAAAATATTGACCGTAAAGGCCTTCCCTTTGCCGGTCGCATTGCTCTAAAGAGATTGAAACTGAGCCATTTTGATTAAATGGCTCACGCCTGCTGACGGAGATATTTCACGCCATGTGCCAGCCCTCGTTATACAAGAAGACCTACCACGCCACGCATCCGGACATGATGCAGAATGTCAGCAATCAGGATTTGCGCGACAAGTATCTGGTCGGCGGCCTGTTCGAGCCGGACGCGGTGGTTTTGAACTACACCCATTTCGAGCGTTTCGTGATCGGCGGCGCGGCGCCGGTCAAGGGGACGCTGAAACTGCCCGATCAGACCGAACCGGCTTCGGCGGCGGGCCACCCGTTCCTGGAGCGCCGCGAACTGGGCGTGATCAATGTCGGCGCAGGCTCCGGCAAGGTCACGGTCGACGGCCAGGTCTACGACCTGGCGCAGAAGGACGGCCTTTACATCCCGATGGGCGTGAAGGAGGTTCTGTTCGCCTCGGACGATGCAGCCAGTCCGGCCCTGTTCTACATCACCTCAACGCCCGCTCATGCGGCTTACGAAACGGTCAAGATTTCGATCGACAAGGCCGTGCCGCTGGAGCGCGGTTCGCTGGAGCAGTCCAATCAGCGCGTCATCTATCAGTACATCGTGCCCTCGACGGCCAAGTCCTGCCAGTTGCTGCTGGGCCTGACCGTGCTGGCCCCCGGTTCGGTGTGGAACACCATGCCGCCGCACCTGCACGACCGCCGTTCGGAAATCTATTTCTATTTCGGCCTCGGCGACAACGACCGCGTTTTCCATTTCATGGGAGAGCCCGATCAGGCGCGCCACATCGTCATGCAGAACAATGAAGCCGTCTGCTCGCCGCCCTGGTCGATCCATATGGGCTGCGGCACCTCCAACTACGCCTTCATCTGGGCGATGGGCGGCGAGAACCTCGACTATACCGACATGAACGTGCTCGACATCTGCCAGTTGGCCTGATCGCGCGGATAAGAAAAAGGGACATCTCTATGGCTATTTCTTTCGATCTTTCGGGCAAGGTCGCCCTGGTCACCGGCGCCAATACCGGCCTCGGTCAGGGCATCGCCCTGGCCCTGGCCGAAGCCGGCGCCGACATCGCCGCGGCGGGCATCGTCCCGGCCGACGAGACCGGCGACAAGGTCAGGGCGCTGGGCCGCCGTTTCCTCAATATCGAGGCCAATCTGATCACCATCGAACCGGTCGAGCGCATCGTGAAGGAGACGCTCGACGGCCTCGGCGGCCTCGACATCCTCGTCAATAACGCCGGCCTGATCCGCCGTCAGGACGCGGTCGATTTCTCCGAAAAGGATTGGGACGACGTGATGAACGTCAATATCAAGTCCGCCTTCTTCATGTCGCAGGCCGCGGGCCGCCACTTCATCGAACAGGGCTCCGGCAAGATCGTCAACATCGCCTCCATGCTGTCCTTCCAGGGCGGCATCCGCGTGCCCTCCTACACCGCCTCCAAGTCCGGCATCGCAGGCATCACGCGCCTGCTGGCCAATGAATGGGCGAACAAGGGCGTCAATATCAACGCCATCGCCCCCGGCTATATGGCCACCGACAACACCGCCCAGATCCGCGCCGACGAGGCGCGCGAAAAGGCCATACTCGACCGCATCCCCGCCGCACGATGGGGAACCCCCGCCGATCTCGGCGGAACCGCCGTCTTCCTCGCCTCCCCTGCCTCCGACTACGTCAACGGCGCCGTCATCCCCGTCGACGGCGGATGGCTCGCGAGGTAAGCGGGCTTAGCGCGGCAGAACGCCGCCCTCGGTCTGGCTGCGGAAAATCTGAAGCTGCGGCGCCGGGCCTGTCGAGCCGCGCTCGATCAGGGAAAACTTCATCATCGTGTGCGCCGGTTCGTGATCGCGCCCGGCGCGCGCAGCCTTGATCGCCTCCGTCATGGCGGTGACGGCGGCCCTTCCCATCGCGGCGATCGGCTGATGAATGGTCGTGATCTGCGGCCACACGGTCGAGGCCACCGGCGTATCGTCGAAACCGCACACGCTCAGTTCATCCGGCACATAGATGCGCATTCCGTGCGCGACAGCCAGCACGGCCGCCGCCATATCGTCGTTCGAGGCGAAGATCGCGGTCGGACGGCGCGGCGTCTGCAACAGCGTCTCGGCGGCGGCCAGCCCGGACTGGTAGGTGAACCTGCCCCGCACGACGAGCGCCTCATCGATCTCCAGCCCGGCCTCGCGCATCCCCTGCAAAAAGCCCTCATAACGCTTCCGGCTGGGCGCATGCTCCTCGTCGCCGCGGATAAAGCCGATACGCCTGTGTCCCAGCCGGATCAGATAGCGGGTCATAATCAGAGCGCCTTGCAGATCGTCGATCCGCACCGATAACACTTCGGGCAGCGGCTCGCCCCCGCCCAGCGCCAGCAGCGGCAGGCCCTCGTGCAGCAGGCTCTGCACGCGCGACCGGTCGTCGCATAGCGGCGGCGGCAGAATCAGTCCGTCCACGCCCTCGTCCAGCAGCCGACGCACGGCGGTTTTCTGCGAATGCAGCCCCGAACACTTCTCCAGCATGAGCTGGCACCCCAGCCGCGCCGCCTGATCGAAGCCGCCAACGAGAATCTCGTTCAGAAAGGCCGCCGAGGGGTTGGAGTACAGCACGCCGATGCGGATGCGCCCCTGGCCGGAGCGCGTCGAGGACGCCGCCGTATTGAGCTGGTACTTAAGCGCCTTGACCGAAGCCAGCACCTTCTCGGTCAATTCGTCGCTGACCTTGACGTTTTTGTTGATGACGCGGGACACCGTCATGGATGAGACGCCGGCGTGACGCGCCACGTCGTGAATGGTCACTTTGCCCGCAGACTTAGGTGATGGCGGCAAGCCTCTTCTCCACATTCGGCGCCCGGACCCAACGCCTTCGCGGCGTTGTAAGAGGCGCCGTGGAGGCGCCGCAGGATTCGAGGCGATCGCCTCATTATTTGCAGCATTCCGCCATGCCGCACAAGACCTGCCACAAGACGCGACGAAGCGGCGCTTCACCTTGCCACTTGAAATTTCTTCCGAATAGAACGACCAATGGGCAGCGAAATTCCATCGTTCAGAGGCGTCATACCTTGGCCCAGATCTTTCATACGCGGGAAATCCTGACGGCCGACCCGGCCCGCGTGGTGCTTCTGCCGTTTCATATCGCCATCAGTTCGCGCGAATCGGCCGTCAGCGTCATCGCGCGCATGAAGCGCATCTACGACGGCGTCGCCGCGATGGACGCCCAGGCCGTCCGCGCCGCGACGGCGCGGCTGGAGCGCAATTTCGACGCCCGCCATCGCGACCTGAAAGACACGCTTCTGAGCCGTTTCCGTCAGATTCGCGACGCGGGCGGCGTCGGCGCCGCGCTCGACGATGAAAAAAGCGCGCTGATCGGCGCCTATTTCTCGCACGAATACAGTTTTCAGGCCGCCGCCCTGCTCAACCCTTCCGTCGTCGCCCATCCCGATCAGTCCGGCCTGCCCGGCGGCGCGACGCGCTTCATCCTGTCCACCCGCTGCGTCGGCGAAGGCCACCTGTCCACCATCGCCTTCCGCGAAGGCGTCTTTCACGCCGACGGCGCGATCCGGCTGGCGCCCGCCGCCGCCACGGCCAGCCCGGCGCACATGGCCGACGACGACGTTCACGAAGGCCCGATAACCCTGCGCAAGGCCCCCGGCGACCTGTCGGCCAGCGTGATCTTCCCGATGACGCGCGCGCAAAGCAACGGCCTTGAGGACTTGCGCATGGCGCGATTCGAAGATGCGGACGGCGCGCTTTATCTCGGCTCCTATACCGCCTTTTCGGGCCGCGAGTTGCGCTGCGAACGCTTTGAAACGCGCGATTTCGAGACCTTCCGCCTGCTGCCCATGCGCGGCGCCGCCGTCTTCCACAAGGCGCTCGCCTTCTTTCCGAAGCGCATCGACGGGCGTTACGCCGCCATTGGCAGGCTCGATCACGAAAGCCTCTATTATCTCGAAAGCGACGATATCGGCGTCTGGAACAATGGCGAGCCCATCGTGCAGCCGAGGTATGACTGGGAGCTGATGCAGGTCGGCAATTGCGGCGCGCCCATCGAACTGGACGAAGGCTGGCTGGTGATCACGCACGGCGTCGGGCCGGTGCGCACCTATGCCCTGGGCGCGGTCCTGCTCGACAAAGCCGATCCGCGCAAAGTGCTGGCGCGCGCGCGCCAGCCGCTGATCGCGCCCGATGCGCAATCGCGGGACGGCTATGCGCCGAACGTCATCTATAGTTGCGGCGGCATGAAGGCGGGCGACTGGCTGTTCCTGCCCTACGCCGCCGCCGACAGCCGCGTCTGCCTCGCCACAGCCCGCATCCGCGACGTGCTGGCGCAACTGGACGGCTAGCTAGCGTTCCCCCAAAAAGCAGTTCCACTTTTTGGATGCGGAAAAACAAAGGCTTAGAACACCGCCGCCTCCCCCCCTCTGTCCGGCCTGTCCCGTCCGGCGCCCCCTGAGCCGGGCGTCGTCCCGTCCTTGTATGAGATAAGCGCCGCGCAGCTCAAAAAGAAGTGTACAAACCTTGCGATCAGTGATATCGATATCAAAAATTCCGGCGAGGCGCCGCATCTGTCGCACCCTGCCGGTCAAGAATAAACGCCTTAAAACACAATACGGGATGGAATTCGGTGGTTAGCGGCCAGAGCCCCGCGCCGCACAGGTTGCGGCGCAGAATCTACATCTTGCTGAGCGTCTATATGTTCGCCTATTTCGCAGCGCAGGCGATGAGCGTCTCCCTCTTGTCGAACTGGCTGAAAAGCACGCTGAACCTGACGGGCGAACAGACGGGCGTCGTCTTTTCCGCGAACTTCATCGCCGCCCTGTGCGCCCAGCCGCTTTACGGCTTTCTTTCCGATAAGGTCGGGCTGCGCCGTCACATCCTGACCTTTCTGGCGCTGATGGTGGCGGGCTGCGGATTCTTCTTCGCCTACGCCTACGAGCCGCTTTTGAAGACCAATCTCATTCTGGGCGCAGGCCTTGGCGGCGCCTATCTGGGCGTGACCTTCATCGCCGGCTCCTTCGCGCTGGAATCGTTCACCGACAGGGTCGGACGCAAATACGGCTTTGAATACAGCCGCGCCCGCATGTGGGGGTCGCTCGGCTTCGCCTTCGCCGCCTTCTTTTCGGGCAGTCTGTTCAACATCGATCCGCACATCAACTTCTACATCGCCTCGGCCTGTGCGCTGGTCCTGCTGGCGGCGCTCGCCTTTTTCCGGCTCGAAGCGACGGCGGGCGAACGCCTGGCCTCGTCGTCGCTGAAGATATCCGACGCTCTGGGCGTTTTGCGCCTGCCGAAATTCTGGGGCTTCATGGTCCTTATCCTTGGCGTGACCAACCTGTATCTCGTCTACGATCAGCAGTTCCCGGTCTATTACGCCTCGCAGTTCGCCACGCCTGCGCTCGGACGGGAAATGTTCGGACGGCTGAACTCCGCACAGATCTTCGTCGAAGCGGGCATGCTGTTCCTGGCGCCCTTCATCGTCAACGTCACAGGCGCGAAACGCGGCCTGCTGCTGGCCTCGGCCATCATGATCATCCGCATCGCCGGCTCCGGTCTGGTGAGCGGCCCGGCGGCCATCTCCTGCATGAAGATGCTGCACTCGATCGAGCTGCCGATCCTGGCGGTGTCGATCTTCCGCTACATCGCCGCGCATTTCGAAAGCCGCCTCGCCTCCACCCTCTATCTCGTCGGCGTCAGCTTCGGCCACTCCCTCGGCCTGGCGCTGTTGTCCCAGATCGTCGGGCGCGGCTACGACCTGTTCGGCTTCCGCCACACCTACCTGTTGATCGCCGCCGGCGCGTCCGTCTTCTGGCTTGCGTCGCATTTCGCCCTATCGCGCGATCCGCCGCGCGCGCCGCGTGACGCCGACGCGCCCGAAGACGCCGTGCGGCCCGCCGCACTGGATTGATCCCTCCTCCGACAGAATCGCATCATGTCTCCAGTCTCCTCCTCTCCGCCGGCGACCGCCACGCGCGGGCTTCTGCAGCGCGAACCGCTGAAACGCGCCTTCGCCGCTCAGCCCGCGACCTTCGCGGCGGACGCCGTCCGCAATGTACTTGTCCGGCTGGATCGCGCGCTGGACGCCTTCGGCAGCGCCTGGCCAGCCCCGTCCAGCGTGGCGGGCGTCTACCCCGCCATCGCCAATGTCGAATGGACCAACGGCTTCTGGACCGGCCTTTTGTGGCTGGCCTACGAACTGACCGGCGACGAAAAGTACCGCAAGGCGGCGCTGGCGCAGGTCGACGACTTCCATCGCCGCATCCGCGACCGGATCAACACCGATCACCACGATCTGGGCTTCCTGTACTCGCTGTCGTGCGTGGCGGGCTATAAGCTGACCGGCTCGGACTCCGCGCGCCAAGCCGCCCTGATGGCGGCCGAGGCGCTGATGACGCGCTACCTGCCGAAGGCCGGCATCATCCAGGCGTGGGGCGACCTCAACGACCCCGCCGAAGCGGGCCGGATGATTATCGACTGCAACCTCAACCTGCCGCTGCTGTTCTGGGCGTCGCAGGAAACCGGCGAGGCGCGGTTCGCGGACGCGGCGCGCGCCCACCTGCGCAACGCGCTGACCCATATCGTGCGCCCGGACGGCTCGACCTTCCACACCTTCCACATGGACCCGGTCAGCGGCGCCCCGCTGAACGGCTCTACCCATCAGGGCGCCGCCGACGCCTCCTGCTGGGCGCGCGGCCAAGCGTGGGGCATAGCCGGTTTTCCGCTGAACTACCGCTACTTTAACGAACCGGCGCTCATCTCCACCTCGGCGGCGCTGGCCAACTACTTCCTGAACCGCCTGCCTGACGACCTCGTCTGCTGCTGGGATCTGATCTTCACCGGCAATGACGGCCAGCGCGACTCCTCCGCCGCCGCCATCGCCGCCTGCGGCCTGCTCGAACTCGTCAAATGGCTGCCCGACGCCGACCCGGACAAGGGCGCCTACCGCGCCGCCGCCGCCGCCATCATGCGCAATCTGGCTGAAGGTTACGCGTTCGCCGCGAACGATCCCGGCAACGGCCAACTGGCGCACGGCGTCTATCACATGCCCAATGCGGTCGGCGTCGACGAATGCTGCATCTGGGGCGATTACTTTTATCTGGAGGCGCTGGTGCGGCTCACGCGCGACTGGGAGTCCTACTGGTGATCCGCATCGGCGTCGATTTCGGCGGCACGAAGATCGAAGCCGCCGCGCTGAACGGCGATGGCCATATGCTTTCGCGCATACGGGTTCCCAATCCCGGCGATTACGACAAGGCGCTGGCGGCGGTCGCAGCGCTTATCGACGATCTTGGCGCCCAGGTCGGCGACATCGCCTCGGTCGGCGTCGGCGCGCCCGGCTCCGTTTCGCCGTCCAGCGGCCTGATGCGCAACGCCAACTCGCTGTACCTGAACGGGCGCCGTTTCCGCGAAGATCTGGAGCAAACCCTGAAGCGCCCGATCCGCCTGGCCAATGACGCCAACTGCTTCGCCCTCAGCGAAGCCGCGGACGGCGCGGGCGCGGGCGCGGCCAGCGTCTTCGGCGCCATTCTCGGCACCGGTTGCGGCGGCGGGCTCGTACTGGCCGGACAATTGATCGAGGGCGCCAACGGCGTCGCGGGCGAATGGGGCCACAACCCGCTGCCGCGCCCGGCCCTGCATGAGGTTCCGGGCCCGCGCTGCTATTGCGGACGCTCCGGCTGCCTCGAACAATGGATTTCCGGCACGGGATTGCAGAAGGACTTTCTCACCCACACCGGCGAGCGCAAGACAGCCGAGGACGTCCTCACCCTGTCGCGCCAAGGCCGCACGGACGCCGTGCAAGCCGTCGAACGGCTCAAAAGCCGGCTGGCGCGCGCCCTGGCCAGCGTGTGCAATCTCTGCGACCCGGAAACGATCGTGCTGGGCGGCGGCCTGAGCAACGCGGCGGAAATCTATGACGGGCTGGAGGACAGGGTGCGCGAACACGTCTTCAGCGACGCCTGGCGCGCCAATATCCGCCGCGCCCGCTGGGGCGATTCCTCCGGCGTGCGCGGCGCAGCGCGGCTCTGGCGCGACGGCGAATAGCCCGCCGCCCTTTAGGGCCGCGCCAGACGCAGAAAGCGGCGCTTTCAGCGCGACCGAACCGGTCGGCCATCGCCTCCTATTACTTCTTCTCAGGCTCAGCAAAGACGACGTCGGAAGCGAAATCGCCGATCTGCAACAGATCCTTGTCCTGCGGGCCGATGCGCCGCCCGCCGACGCGCACATTGTCCAGAACGACATGCCGCACGCCGCGCCCGGCGTCATAGCCGAAAATCGTGGACGGCCCGGCGGCGCCCAGACCGGAATAGCTGACATTGCGCAGGGTGATGTTCTCGATGCCCCGCCCCGGCGAGGTGTTGTACTTGGCGTTGAAGCCGACATGGAAGTTGAACAGGCGCCCTTCCTCAATGCGTTCAACGCGGATGTTCTCGAAAGCGACGTCGCGGACGAGATTGTCGTCGCCCGCAGTAATCCCCAGCGCGCCCTCGTATTCAGGCTCGTCTTCGTCTTCGTCGAGAATGTCGACATTGCTGACGCGCACCCGCTCGATCACCTCCGGGTCGGGATGCCCGGCCGACGGCGTATTGCCGTGCATTCCGATGAAGACAGCGTGCGCGATATCTGCCCACAGGGTCGAATCTCTCAGCGTAATGTCACGCGAGTCGCCATAAATGTCCCAACGGTGATTATAGACGGTGACGCTGTCGTCCGAAGTGCGAACGAAAGAATCAGCGATCGTCACATTCTGACAGGCGAAATTGCCGATGCCGTCCGACCACTGGCCGCCGCCGATGATGCGGATATTGCGGAAGGTCACGTCCTGCGACTGCGCGCAGCGCATCGAGCCATGCGCGGGATTGAAGACGATCGGCCCGTCGATCTCGACATGCCGGGAATTGCGCACCCACAACAGATCCTTCTGCCCCTCGAACAGACCGTCGCTGACGATGCGCACGTTTTCGGCGTTCTCGATCACGAACGTCCCCCGGATGAGCGCCGAACCGTCGACATAGACCGTGGTGTTCGAGCCGATCCTGTAGCTGCCGCCCGGACCGTCCGGCGGCGTGTAGACGCCCGGCCCGAAGGTCACGACCGGCCCTTTCAGGTCGGGATTCGGCGCCGCGGCGATTTCGTAGCTGGTCATAGCCGGATGCGCGGGCATGTCCTTGCGGATGGCGTGGCTGAACAGGTGCAGATTATGCAGATGATCGCCGTCGAACTCCACGCTCAGGTTTTCCGGTTTCGTCAGCGTGAAATAGGCGGTCCCGTTCTCAAGCCGCGCCCTGATCCCCTTGGAGTCGGGCCGCACCCGGACCGAGCGGACATCGCCGTTGTTCTTCTGCACGGACACCTCGACCGTACCGTCGAAGTCGAAATAGACGAAGGAGGCATCCTGCGGCTTATCGAGATCGACCTTGACATTGTATTCGTAAAGGTCTTGCCAGGCCCCGCCGGGCGTGCGGACGCGCACCGTGAAATCGTCATTATGGTGGTCGTAACGTATGGGCTGCGGGAACGGAAAAACCTCCACCGCGTTTTTCAGCTCTCCGGCCCCGGCGGCGCCGGACGCAAGCATGAGAAACGTCACTATCGGAATCAGGGCGCGGATCGGGCGTGAAGATGCAAACATGCGTTTTTCCTGCTGTCAAAGGCCGTTCTTGCCGACGGATTTGGTATCGATATCACATTTGAGCGCCCGCGTGCAAGCCATACATGCCCGCCCGTAAGAATTTCACGAGATGGCTTCCAAGGCCACGCCGCCACGATGGTCTTCATAAATATGGAAGC
>DATMTF010000359.1:0-3349 GCA_035565015.1 Asticcacaulis sp.
GCATCCAGAAGACGCTGAACCAGAAGGCCGCCAGCAGAATTAGCCCCGGCAGGCCCAGCTCCAGCCATGCCTGCAGAGACATGTTGTGCGGATGGTCGGGTATGACCGGCGCGAAATTGCGCGACGCTTCAAAGCCCCAGCCCCAGACCGGCTTTTGCAGCGCCTTGCCCGCCGCAAAGCTCCAGATGTCGATGCGCGCCGCCCAGGACGGCAGCAGGTCCGTCTCGATCTTGTGCGCCAGCCCGGAACGCATCAGCCAGACGATCAGCGGCGGAAAGGCCAGCACGGCGCCGCCGGCCAGCACGGCCAGAATGCGCTCCGGCTTTAGCGGACCTGTGCGCCATGGCCAGTATTTTGCGGCGAAGAAGACGACGGCTGAGGCCAGCATGGCCAGGATTTGCGCATTGGTGTCAACGACGAAAGCGCAGCCGATAATTGCCGCCGCCGCGCCCCACAGGATCGCGTACCGCCGTTGCTGGTTCAAATGATAGGCCATCGGCCAGAACAGGAACATCAGCACGGCGTTGGAGTTGGACACCAACACCACGACCATTTCGGGCCGGTGGCCGCCGAAGAACTGGTTATTGATCGTATTGCGCAGGCTCATGAAACTGACCGTATCGAGCAACTGGATCACGGCCAGCGCGGCGAAGGCCCACATCAGCCAGCGTATCGGTCCCGCGCTGCGCTCAGGCGGCAAACGCCACGCCGCCATGATCGCCGCCCAGCAGGCGACCCACTCAAACATCGGCGCCTGAAAATAGCGGATGGATTTAGCATAGGCGGCGCCGAGACTCATGCCCTGGCGCACATAGTCGATGAAGTCCGAGCGCGCGAAGCCCAATAACAACAGCAGGCCGAAACAGGCCGCCGGCGCCCACATGGAGCCGATGAAGCGTATCTGCCCCAGCAGCAGAACGCCCATCAGGAAGGTCAGCAGCGCTATATGGTCGGGCGCGAAAAAGGCGAACAAAAACAGAAAGACCGCGCTGAGGCGGAATACCCATGGCGCATAGCCGTCATGAACGCGCCGCCACAGGCTGTGGTTGCGATCTGCGGTCAGTAAACCGGCGCTGTCTCTCATGCGCGTTTATCTTTCAACGTCACCAGTTCCTCGGCGGCGGTCGGATGCACGGCGCAGGTCGCGTCCCACTGCGCCTTGCTCAGTTTCGCCTTCACGGCGATCCCCGCCAGTTGGATGATCTCGCCCGCATCGCCGCCGACCATGTGGACGCCGATCACGACATCGCTTTTGCGTTCGACGATCAGCTTCATGAAGATGCGGCTGTTGCCGCCGACAAAGCTGGTCTTCATCGGCTTGAAGCGCGTCGTATAGACGTCGAATTCGATTCCCTTCTCGGTCGCTTCGGCCTCGGTCAGGCCGACCGTACCGATCTGCGGCTGCGAAAACACAGCGGTCGGGATGTTCTCGTGATCATAGGCGGTCGGATTGCCCTTATAGACCGTCTCGACGAAAGCGATCGCCTCGCGGATCGCCACCGGCGTCAGATTGGCGCGGTTGGTGACGTCGCCGATGGCGTACACATTTTCAACCTCAGTGCGCGAGAACGGATCGACCGGCACGGCGCCGTGGACGTCCGGCTTGATTCCGATGGCGTCAAGATTGAGCCCTTCGGTCTTCGGCTTGCGCCCGGAGGCGTATAACACCTTGTCGAAGGTCGTCGTACCGCCCGTGTTGAGCGTGACCACGGTGCGCCCCTCCTCGTCGAGATGCAGCTTGACCGGATCGCATTCGGTGTGAATCTTGATCCCGCGCAGCGTCATTTCGTTGCTCAGATGGTCGCGCACCTCGTCGTCGAAGCCGCGCAGGATCTTCTGGCCGCGATAAAGCAGGGTCACATCGACGCCTAATCCATGCATGATGCCGGCGAATTCGACCGCGATATAGCCGCCGCCGACAATCGCCATCGTCTTTGGCAGTTCCGGCAGCAGGAACATGTCGTTCGAGGTCAGACCGTGTTCGGCCACGCCCGGACAATGCTGCGGCAGGAAGGGCCAGCCGCCGACCGCGATCAGGATGGTCTGCGCGGTGACCCGGCGCTGTCCGCCCGATTTGGTGGTCAAAACAAGCGTATGCGCGTCCGCGAAGGCGGCGTGGGCGTTGACGACCTCGACGCCGGCCTTGACCAGATTGGCCGAATAGATGTGCGACAGGCGCGTCAGTTCGGCCTGATTGCGGTCGCGAAAGGCGTTCCAGTCGAAGCTTCCGGTCTGCGCGTCCCAGCCAAGGCCGCGCGCATAGTCGATCTGTTCAGGAACTTCGGAGGCATAGACCATGAACTTTTTCGGCACGCAGCCGCGCAGCACGCAGGTGCCGCCGGGGCGGTCCTCCTCGGCCACGGCGACCTTCTTGCCGAGCTGCGCCGCCAGCCTGGCCGCCCGCACCCCGCCGGAACCGGCGCCGATCACGAACAGGTCATAGTCGTACTTGGTCATAGCTTACTCCGGGCGCCTTACGGCTCCAATGTCCTGACACCGTCGGGGCCGCCGATCAGCGCGACCTCGGCCAGGTCGAGGAACAACCCGTGATCGACCACGCCGGTCACCGATTTGAGCGCGTGCGCCAGACCGACCGGGTCTTCGATCCGCCCGCAGGCAATATCGAATATAAGATTACCGCCGTCGGTCACAAAGGGCTGGCCGTCTTTTTTCCGCATCACCGGCAGCATGGCGATATCGAATTCGGCCAGCACGTCCGCGATCCGGTTCACCGTGCCCTTGTACGCGAAGGGCTCGACCTCAATCGGCAGGGCGAACTTGCCGAGCGTATCGACAACCTTGCCCGCATCGGCGATGACCACGCAGGTTTTGGCCTGCTCCCAGATCAGCTTTTCGCGCAGCAAAGCGCCGCCGCCGCCCTTGATCAAGGCCAGTCCCGGCCCGACCTCGTCGGCGCCGTCGACGCAGACGTCAAGCGCGCCGACATCGTTGATATCCTTGATCGTCAGGCCCAGGCTCTGCGCCAGTTGCGTCGTCTGCACCGAGGTTGAAACCAGGGTCAGTGTCATGCCGTCCGTCACCGCCGCAGCGATGGCCCTAACGAACCAGGCCGCCGTCGAGCCGGTGCCAAGCCCGACCTTCATGCCGTCCTTGACATAGCGCATGGCAGCATCGCCCACGGCCTTCTTTTGCTCATCCGCCGTCATTTTCCCGCCTTCTCCGCCGCCTTATGTTGCCGGAACGCCGTCGCCCAGCCCGGCTTGTCCGCCTGCTGGCCGCGCGCAATCGCCATCGCGCCCGGCGCCACGTCGCGCGTGATCACTGAACCCGAAGCCGTCATCGCCCCGTCGCCGACCGTCACCGGCGCCACCAGCGACGAATTCGAGCC
>DATMTF010000360.1:0-8013 GCA_035565015.1 Asticcacaulis sp.
GGTTTCTTGATCGGACATGTGCGTGACTTTTCGGAAAAAATCTTATTCGGACTGATAGCCGCCGCCGAGCGCGGCGATGAACTTGATGCGGTTGTTGTAGGCCTGCGCCTTGAGATCGTTGAGCGCGCTTTGCGCCGAGGCGACGCGCATCTGCGCGGCGTCGATCTCAAGCTTGGTGGCCAGGCCGCGCTGGAAGCGCGCCTGCGTCAGGTCGAGCGTCTGTTGCGCGGCGTCGAGCCGGGTTTGCGCCGTGGCGAGTTGATCAGAGGTCGTCTGCGTGGCCGAAACCGCGTCGGCGACCTGCTGGAACGCCTTGGTCAGGGTCTGGTCGTAACTGGCGACCGCCGCGTCGTAATCGGCCTCGTAAGAGCGATATTCAGCGGTCAGGCGGCCCTGATGGAACAGGGGCAGGCTGATCGCCGGACCGATGCCGCCGATATCCGAGCCGTCCTGAAGCAACTGGTCGAAGCCGCCTTTCGACAGCGCCTCCACGCCCCAGTAGGCCGACAGTTTGACGTTCGGATAAAAGTCCGCCTTGGCGTATTTGATGCCGGCGGCCTGCGCTTCGACGCGCAGCTTTGCGGCGGCGATGTCGGGGCGGCGGCCCAGAAGATCAAGCGTGACGTTCTGCGGCAGGGCGTTGACATCCGCAGGCTTCAGTTGCGGGCGCGTGATCTGGGCGCCGCGGTCGGGACCGGCGCCGATCAGGGCGGCGATCAGGTTCTGCTGGCCGCGGATGGCGCCGTCGACCGAGGCGATCTGACCCTTGAGCTGCGCCTGCTGATCCTGTTCGGCCAGCACGGCGTCCTTGGTCGCCAGGCGATGATCGAGCAGGGCCTGATTGAGCGATACGCGATCGTCCGATGCGGTCAGCATGGCGTTCAACTGGTCGCGCGCGTCATAGAGGCGGCTCAGCTCGACATAGGCCTGCACAATGCCCGACGCCAGGGTCAGGCGCGCGGCGTCGGCGTCGATCTTCGCCGCTTCGGCGTTGCGTTGCGCGCCGTGAATGGCGGCGCGGCTCTTGCCCCATGGATCGAGATCGTAATTGGCGTCAAGGGTCAGCTTGGTCAGGTTCTGATAGCCCTGCGGCAGGATGGCGCGCGGATCGAACGAGGCGTCGCCGAAGCTGACCGAAGACGGCGTGCCCATATTCAGCGACTGCTTGGTGATGCTGTCGGTCAGGTTGAGGCTGGCGTCGGGCTTGGTCGCGGCCTTGATCTGCGCGCTTTGCGCCAGCGCCTTTTCAAGCCGCGCCTGCGCGACCTGAAGGTCGGGCGCGTTCTGGAAGGCTTCGGCGATCAGGGCGTTGAGCTGAGGGTCGCCGAAACCCTGCCACCAGTTCTGAACCGGCCAGGCGCCGTTCGGCTGCGCGGCCAGGGTTTCGCTGGCGGCCAGATCCTCGGCCTTGAGCGGAGTCAGGGTCGAGGACTGCGGCACAGTGGCGCAGGCGCTTAACAGAGCCAGCGCGCTGACCGCCGCCAAGTTCCTGAAAAAGTAGGACTTGCCGTGAAATTTCTGCATAAGGGAGGACATGGAGGCTGTTGGTCCTGAAACACAAAAAGGTGAACCGTACTGTACAGTTTCATTGCAATGCGCTATTGTGCAGCGCAAGTCAAGCACTAACTGTACAGTATGGTACAAATTCGTATGGAAATGTTGAACGAACAGGTGCGCGAAACGCCGAATTTCAAAGATCAGCGGCGTGAGCGCATCATTCAGGTCGCCCGAAGCGTTTTTTTCGAGGTCGGCTATGCGGGCGCCAGCATGTCGCTGATCTCGCAGCGTCTGGGCGGCTCGAAAGCGACGCTCTACGCCTATTTTAACAGTAAGGAAGACCTGTTCGCCGCGATCATCCGCGAGGGCTGTCAGGATATGGCGGCGATCTTTCAGGCGCATATCGGCACGAACGACCTGCGCTCGTCCCTGACCCAGGTGGCGCGTGAAATGATGAGCCTGATCCTGTCCGACTGGGGCAACCGCACCCTGCAACTGATCATCGAGGAAAGCCCGCGCAATCCTGAACTGCCGAAGCTGTTTCATGACGCCATCGAGTCGAGCGGCAAGCAGACCATGAAGCAGTTGCTGCTGACTGCGCACGACAAGGGGCAGGTCAGGATCGATGATGTCGAGGTCGCGGCGGGGATTCTCAAAAGCCTGCTGTTCGGCGACATTCACTTCAAGCGGCTGCTGAACCTGTGCCCGCCGCCGTCGCCGCAAGCGCTGCACGCCCATATCGACCGCGCCATCGACGTCTTCCTGACCTATTACGGGACCGAGGGACGCGCCGGTTAATCTTGTTTAAGATTTGGTGAACTTTTTAGGTTAACGTCTTGCGAATCAAGCTGGTACGCGAGACTTTACCCCATGATCCAGTCTCCCGACGATAAGCCCGACGAATCCCTTGCCGGTTCGCTCTGCGAACTGGCCATGACGATGTTCGAGGTTCAGGGCGCGCGCTTGTCGCTGTATGGCGGCGCTCCGGTCGGGTGGGGCGTTGCGCGCGACCTTCCGGGACGCAGCGCGCTGTTCGGGCGCGACGCGACGGCGGGTGAAGGTCTGATCCTCGCCGACGCCAGCCGCGACGCACGCTATTTTCTCGATGCGGCGGTGTTGACGGCGCCGAATCTACGCTTCTACGCCGATATGCCGCTGGCGGTTGACGGGCGGGTCATCGGCCTTCTGTCGCTGATGGATCCGGCGCCGCGCGCCGATTTCGACGTCCGCCGCGAAGCCTTGCTGGCGGGCCTTGCCGAACTGGCGGCGGGGGTGATGACGCTGGCGCAGGACGCCGGGCGGCAGGCGGGATTGAACGCCACGCTGCGCGAAGCGTTGAAGGCGCAGACCGAGCGGCTGGACCGCGCGGCGCGGACGGCGGCCTTCGGCTACTGGACGCTGGATCTGACGACGCGCGCGCTTTATTGGTCCGACGGCCTCTATACGATTTACGGTCTCAATCCCAAGACCTTCACGCCGACCTTAAGCGGTCATCTCGACATCTATGGCGAGGCTGCGGAGACGGTGCTGTCGCACTTGCAGCGCGCGGCGACGGCGGGCGAGGATTTCGACTTTACCGCGACCATTGCGCGCCACAATGACAAGGCCCAGCGCCGCCTGCACATCCAGGGCGGGATCGAGCGCGACGCCGACGGTCAGCCGGCGCGGCTGTGCGCGGTGGTCTGCGATGTCAGCGAACGTGCGATCCGGCCCGCCGAGGCGCCGCGTGACGAAGCCCTGATGCGGCTGACGCAGGAATTGCGCCATCCGTTGCGCGACATTCTCGATGTGGCGCGTCAGGCCGGAACGGGCGCGGATGTCGCCGCTTTCACCGACGCCTTACGCGCCGACGCCGAGGCGCTGGACCGGCTGGCGCCCGAAGCGAAGACCACGCCGCCGATTGCGCTGGGCGAGACGCTGCGCGCCGCCGTCGCGCCGTTCATTGAACGCGCTCGCGTTCAGGATACGCGCCTCAACCTGCACTTCATCGACTGGACGCATCAGCAGGCGCGCTGCGACGTCGCGCGGCTGGAGCAGGTCATGCACCACCTGCTCAGCCACGCCTGCAAGGCGACGCGCGGCGGGGTTATCAGCGTGACCATTAGTCAGGTTCAGGCCGAGACAGAAACAGGCGCGCTGGAGACGCGATTGCACGTGTCGGTGCGCGATTCCGGTCCCGGCATGGACGACGCCGCGGCGCAGAAACTGCTGTCCGGCGCCAGGGGCGATCTGGGCCTGTCCATCGCCCGCACCCTGATCGAGATGATGGACGGCCATATCGGCGTTTACGCCCATCCGGGCGAGGGCATGCAGGTCTGGTTCGAAATCCCCGTGCGCTGGGTTAAGACGTTTGCGCCGCGCCCGCGTCATCTGGCGCCGGATCCGATGCGCGCGCCGGTCGCCGTAAAGCCTGAGCCGTCAGGGCGCGGGGCGGCCTATGCGCCGCGTCCGGCAGGCAGGCCTGCGCCGCAGCCGGTGGACGAGCAGCGCATCAACCGCGACTATCTGCGCGCCCTGTTGCAGGATATGAAGCTGGGCCTGAGCTGAGCTTTGCAACCCTGACTTTCGCCAAATTTTAAGACCTTTCCCGTAATATGGTCATTTAAGCGCGACCCATGAGGTCGCCGGGGAGCGCCTTAACTTGACCGAAGATCTGAAAAGCCAGCGCGATCGCTATATCGCCTTTTCGCTGGCCGCCGCCGATCTTCTGATCGAGGTCGATGAGGATTTTCGCATCGTCAGAACGGTCGGCGCCACCCAGGCGCTGTTGAACCAGTACGCCGCTGAGGTCATTGGCGGCGACGCGTCAGATATTTTTACAAAAAGCGAACGCCCGTTCGCGCGCCGTCTGTTGCAGCGCGTCCAGGTCGCCGGACGCATCGAGCCGTGCGCGCTCGATCTCGATCAGGGCGATCAGCCGCCGCTGCGCGTCAATCTCGGCGCCTGCCACCTGCCCGGTCATCACGGCCACAGCTTTCTGAGCCTGACCGTTTTGACCGACGCCGCGCGCGTCGAGATCGAAGGGCGCGACGAGGCTTCCGGCCTGCTGGAGCCAGAGGCCTATAAGGCGTTCGCGCAAAAGACGCTCAGTCGCGGCGGTCCGGGCGCGCCGGACGATATGAAGCTGGTGCGCGTGCGCGGCCTGTCGCGCGCGGTGCGCGACCTGCCCGATCAGAAGGCGCAGATGCTGGTCGGAGAGATCGGCGCCGTCTTACGCGCCAACGCGCTGAACGGCGTCGCCGCGGCGCGCCTGTCGGAGGAGGATTTCAGCTATCTGCCCTCCAGCGCCGGCGAATCGTCGTCGCAGGGCCTGTCGCAGGATATTACAGCGGCGGCGCGTGCGGTCGGCCTGCCCGACGACGTGCTGAACACCACGGTGATGAATCTGGCTCTGTCGGTGGGCAATCTTGACCCGGACAGCATCGCCCGCGCCCTGACCTATGTGCTGAGCCATTTTTCCGTGACAGACCGCGCGCCGGTCAAGGATCTCGAAAGCGGCCTGCAGGCGGCCATGGCGGAGACGGTCAATCATTTCGATTCCTTACGCACTCTGATCGACGGCGGCGACTATACGCTGTTCTACCAGCCGGTCGTGCGTCTCGACGACCGCAGCACGCACCATTACGAGGCCCTGCTGCGTTTCTCGGACGGGCGCGCGCCGTTCGACACCATCCGCATGAGCGAGCAACTGGGCCTCGTGCAGGAGTTCGACCTGGCCGTGGCGCGCAAGGCGGTGGACATGCTGAACCTGCGCAGCGACGTCAGCATCGCCATCAATCTGTCGGGTCAGTCAGCCCAGAACGACGCCTTTCGCGAATCCCTTCGCACCCTGCTGCTGCCCTTCCCGCACCTGTCGTCGCGCCTGTTGTTTGAACTCACCGAATCCAAGGCGATCGAGGACATGGAGGCGGCGGCCAACTTCCTGCGCTGGCTGCGCCGCATCGGCTATCAGGTCTGCCTCGATGATTTCGGCGCCGGAGCCGCGACCTATGCTTACCTGCGCCGCTTCGACGTCGATTACGTCAAGATCGACGGGCCGTTCGTAAAGGAGGCCTGCGACAATCAGCGTCAGCGCGCCCTGATCCGGTCCATCGCCGTGCTGGCGCGGGAACTGAAAGCCGAGACGGTCGCCGAAATGGTCGAGGACGAGACCACATTGAAGCTGTGCGAGGAACTGGGCATAGATTACGGGCAGGGCTTCCTGTTCGGCAAGCCCAAGGCGCAGATCGACATGCCGCGACAGGCCGTCAACGGTCGCCGCCGCGGCTTCAGCGAAAGCTGGGGCTGATCACGAATCGGCCAGATCGCCCCAGAGTTTGTGCAGGGCCGGACCGCGTCCGCAGCCGAGATAATAGGCGTCGTAATGCGCGGCGTGGGTTTTCCAGAAGTGCTGGTGATAGTCTGAAGCCGGATAGAAGGGCAGGCCGGTCGCGGTCGATTTGACGATCAGGGTGGCGATTGGCGTGTGCAATTGCTGGCCGACCGCCTGCTTCGAGGCTACGGCCCTGGCGTACTGGTCGTCATTGAAGGTGAAGATGGCGGTGCGGTAGCTGGGGCCGTAATCGCAGATCACGCCGTTCGGATTGGTCGGGTCGGTATGATGCCAGAAGGTCTGCAACAACTGGTCGTAGCTGACCTTATCTGGATCATAGGTAACCTCGACCGATTCGACATGGCCGGTGGTTTCGGTCACGACGTCTTCATAGGTCGGGTTTTTGACGTGGCCGCCCATGAAGCCGGCGCGGGTTTTCACGACGCCCGGCACATGATCGAACGCCTTTTGCATGCTCCAGAAACAGCCGCCGGCGAAGACGGCGACCTGATCGGCGGCGCTGGCGGCGAAGGCCGTGGCGCTCAAGGCCACAGCGGTCAGAGAAAAGATCGTCTTTTTGAACATGATGCGCCTCACGCGGGATGGAATTGCAGGGCTGCGCCATTATTGCAGTAGCGCTTGCGGGTCGGAGGCGGGCCGTCATCGAAGACATGGCCCTGATGGCCGCCGCAACGCGCGCAGTGATATTCGGTGCGCTCGACGCCGATGGCGAAGTCGGCCTTGGTCTTCAGATGGTTCGGGATGGCGCGGAAAAAGCTGGGCCAGCCGGTGCCGGAATCGTATTTCGCATCCGAACTGAACAGGGGCAGGTCGCAGCCGAGGCAGGCGAACACGCCCTTGCGGTGTTCGTTGAGCAGCGGGCTGGTGAAGGGGCGCTCGGTCGCCTCATGGCGCAGCACGGCGTAGGCCAGCGGGGATAGGCGCTTCTTCCAGTCGGCGTCGCTCAAGGTCAGCGGCGCGATGGTTTCGGCTTGGGCGCCCTGTCCGCAACCGGCCAGAATGGCGCCTGCCGCTCCAAGACTGATGAAAGATAACAGATCGCGGCGTAACATGTTTGGCTCCTTTTGCGGCCCCGTCACACTGATACGCGCGTCCTGGCGTTCGGGTTACAAGAGCAGTAAATCGAGCAGGGCGCACCGGTCGGGATCGAGCGAATCGGGCTGGATCATCAGCGCGTCCTGCAAGGCGCGGCGATAGGTCTCGTCAACCGGCGGCGGCCCCTCTTCGAGCAGGGCGGACAGAATGCGTTTGGCCACGCCCAGACTGTCGCCAAAGCGTTGCAGGATCGCCGCTACGCTGACATGCTCGTCCGGATCGTCGCGCCAGGAGTCGTAATCGGTGACGATGCACAAGGAGGCGTAGGCCATCTGCGCCTCGCGGGCCAGAAAGACCTCCGGAACGTGGGTCATGCCGACCAGATCGCCGCCAAAGCCCTGCATCATGCGGCTTTCGGCGCGCGTGCCGAGGCGCGGACCATCGACGCAGACATAGGTGGCGTCGGTGTGGACGCTGTGGCCGGCCTCGCGCACGGCCTTCGCGATCCAGGCCGCCATATCCGGGCAGACCGGCTGCGCGGTCGAAATATGGGCGGCGAGGCCGTGGCCGAGAAAGGTCTTGTCGCGCGGGCCTTTGACGTTGTCGATATATTGCTCAGGCGCGGCGAAATGGCCGGGTTCGATGGCCTCACGCAGAGAACCGACCGCCGAGACGCCTAAGATCTGGCGCGTCCCCAACGCTTTGAGCGCATAGATATTGGCGCGGTAATTGACCTCATGCGGCAGGAACTGGTGCTGACGGCCATGTCGGGCCAGAAACAGGATTCGCCGCCCGAAGGCCTCGGCCTCGACGATCGGCGAGGACGGCGCGCCGAACGGCGTTGCGACCGCGTGTTCGCGCAAAGACGTGACGCCGTCGAGTTGATAAAGACCCGTGCCGCCGATAATCGCTAACATGCGCATACCCTCACTGTGACTTTTTTCACGCAGACGCAGCATGTCGCCGCCACATAGCCCGCCCTGTCATCGAACTGTCGTCAAATTTACACGCAAGCGTCACGAGCCGGACCTATAGCCCCGACCCGTGGTCTTCGCTGTTCGGGGACCGGAATATCTTCCCGGAATTATTCCGACGTTCAAAGGGTCTGTCCATGAAAAAATCCCTCATCCTCGGCGCGGCTTTCGGCG
>DATMTF010000361.1:0-6202 GCA_035565015.1 Asticcacaulis sp.
GATACTGCCTACGACAGCGATGGGCTTCGCCGCTTCCTGCTCGATCGTGGAACCATACCTGTCATTCCCAACAACAAGACAAGAAAGCGGTTCCATCCGTTCGATCCAATTGCCTACAAAAAGCGTAATCAGATCGAACGCATGTTCTGTAGATTGAAAGACTGGAGGCGTGTCGCAACACGATACGACAAACTCGCCGCCAACTTCGCAGCAACCGTCGCCATCGCAATAGCAGTCACATGGTGGGCTGATTGAGTCTCAAACCTAACCCGTAGCATGCGGCAAAGAGCTTATTTTCCTTGTACGAAGTTTCGCCTCAGATCTCGTATTCCGCCCCACGCGCCAAATAGCCCTTATCCATCATAAACCGCACGACCTCCTCTGCTAGCTCCTCGGCGACGTTATGCGTCGTGTCGAGCGTCAATTCCGGATTTTCTGGAGTTTCGTACGGGCTGTCGATGCCGGTAAAGTTCTTGATCTCACCGGCCCGCGCCCGGGCATAAAGTCCTTTCACATCGCGTTTTTCTACGACGTCAAGCGGTGTTGCGACGTGGATTTCAATGAATTCACCTGCATCTAGCAGCTCGCGCGCCAGACGTCGTTCTGCGCGGAAGGGTGAGATGAAGGAGACGAGGGTAATCAGACCGGCATCGACCATGAGCCTCGACACTTCCGCGACACGGCGGATATTTTCGACGCGATCAGCGTCGGTGAAGCCAAGGTCCTTGTTCAAGCCGTGTCGGACATTGTCGCCGTCGAGCAGATAGGTGTGGTGGCCTAAGGAGAGCAGCTTCTTTTCGACCAGATTGGCGATGGTCGATTTGCCCGCGCCGGAAAGGCCGGTGAACCACAGAACTGCGGGCTTCTGGCCCTTGGCGGCGGCGCGCGTCGCCTTGTTCACGTCGAGCGCCTGCCAGTGGACATTGGTGGCGCGCCGCAAACCGTGCTCGATCATGCCGGCGCCGAGGGTCAGATTCGACACGCGGTCGATGAGGATAAACGCGCCCATGGCATGATTGTCGCTATAGGCGTCGAAGGCGATGGGCTCGCTGGTGGCGATATTGACGACGGCGACCTCGTTCAGTTGCAAGGTCTTCGCCGCCAGGGCCGCAAAGGTGTTGACGTCGGTCTTGTGCCGTATCTCGGTCACGGAGGCCGAGACGGTGCGCGCGCCGGTCTTGATCAGCAATTGCCGCCCTGGGATCAGTTCCTGCTCGCTCATCCAGATCAGGCGGGCCTGAAACTGGTCGGCAACCTGTGGGCGCTGATCGGGCGGGCAGATGACGTCGCCGCGCGAGATGTCGATCTCGTCGCTGAGGGTCAGGGTCACGGCCTGCTGCGGCCCGGCGACGGCCAGTTCGCCATCATAGGTGACGATGGATTTGACCGTCGAGGCCTTGCCGGAGCCGGCGACGATGACCGGATCGCCCGGACGCACCGTGCCCGAAGCAATCGTGCCGGAAAAGCCTCGGAAGTCGAGATTGGGCCGGTTGACCCACTGCACCTGCAAGCGGAACGGCTTGTCCGACTGATCGTCGGAGACATCAACGGTTTCAAGATGCTCGACCAGGGTTGGGCCCTTGTACCAGGGCATATGTTCGCTGCGGCCCAGGACATTGTCGCCATAGCGGGCGGATATCGGAATGGCCTGCAAGGTCTTGAAGCCGAACTCGGCGGCGAAGGCCTGATAATCCGCGACAATCTCTTCGAACACGGCTTCGGAATAGTCCATCAGGTCGATCTTGTTGACCGCCAGAACGACGTGTTTGATGCCAAGAAGCGAGACGATGAAAGAATGACGGCGGGTCTGGGTCAATATCCCCTTACGCGCATCGATCAGGATGACGGCCAGGTCCGAATTGGACGCGCCGGTCGCCATATTGCGCGTATATTGCTCATGGCCGGGCGTATCGGCGACGATGAACTTGCGTTTGTCCGTGGTGAAGAAGCGGTAGGCGACGTCGATGGTGATGCCTTGTTCGCGCTCGGCCTGCAGGCCATCGACCAGCAGGGCCAGGTCGATGTCATCGCCCGTCGTGCCGAACTTTTTGGAATCCTTCTCGATACCCGCCAACTGGTCTTCGAAGATCAGCTTGGTGTCGTAAAGCAGGCGGCCGATCAGAGTCGACTTGCCGTCATCGACGCTGCCGCAGGTCAGGAAACGCAGCAGATCCTTTTGTTCATGCGCGGCCAGATAATCGACGAGCGCCTGGGTATCGAGCTTGGTTTCGACAATCGCGTTCATCTTAGAAATACCCTTCGCGCTTTTTCTTTTCCATCGAGCCCTGTTCGTCGTGGTCGATCAGGCGGCCGGACCGCTCCGAGGTGCGCGCGACCAGCATTTCGGCGACGATCTCCTCCAGTGTGGCGGCCTCGGATTCGACCGCGGCGGTCAGCGGATAGCAGCCCAGCGTGCGGAAGCGCACCGACTTCATCTGCGGCGTCTCGCCGGGATTAAGCGGCAGGCGCTCATCATCGACCATGATCCACTGGCCGTTGCGTTCCACCACGGGACGTTTGGCGGCGAAATAGAGCGGCACAATTGGGATGTTCTCCATCAGGATATATTGCCAGATGTCGAGTTCGGTCCAGTTGCTGAGCGGGAAGACGCGGATCGACTCGCCCGGCCTGACGCGGGCATTGTAAAGGTTCCACAATTCCGGGCGCTGGTTCTTGGGATCCCAGCCGTGGTTCTGGGTGCGGAAGGAGAAGATGCGCTCCTTGGCGCGCGATTTTTCCTCATCGCGGCGCGCCCCGCCGAAAGCCGCATCGAAGCCGTGCTGGGTGAGGGCCTGTTTCAGGGCGTCGGTCTTCATGATGCCGGTATAGACATTCGAGCCGTGGTCGAACGGATTGACATTGTCGCGCACGCCGTCCTGATTGGTGTGCCGGTAAAGGGTCAGGCCGAGCTCGGCGACCGTCTTTTCGCGGAACGCGATCATCTCGCGGAACTTCCAGGTCGTGTCAACGTGCAAGAGCGGGAAGGGCGGTTTGGACGGATAGAAGGCCTTCATCGCCAGATGCAGCATGACCGACGAATCCTTGCCGATCGAATAGAGCATCACCGGGTTTTTGAACTCGGCGGCGACCTCGCGCATGATGAAGATCGATTCGGCTTCGAGCCGCTTCAGGTGCGTCATTTTTTTAGGCGTGATCAAGCTTGTCGTCATCAAGGCATACCCATGCCGCCTCAAAGGGCGCGTTTGTCAGGATGGGGTCTTATCGCAGCCCTGTCGTCAAGGACAAACGCTTATGCCTCGCGCCATGGTTCAGTGCGGCTAATCTATGCGCGCCACATCGCCAAACGCCACAAAATGCGGGTTGGCGTAGGCGCCATCGCCGGAATCGAAGCGTTTGCCGTACTGCAGCGATTGCCCGTCCAGCGTTTCGACGCGACCGCCAGCGGCGCGCAAGACCGCGTCTCCGGCTGCCGTGTCCCATTCCATTGTGCGGCCCATGCGCGGGTATATGTCGGCCTTGCCTTCGGCCAGCAGGCAGAATTTCAGGGACGACCCCGCTGCGACGAAGTCGGCGACATCATAGGCTTTGAGGTAATCCTGCGTGGCCTCTGAGCCATGCGAGCGGCTGCCGATGGCGGTCAGCGGACCTGTGGGCGTGCGCACGTGGATGGATTGGGCAGCGCCGACAACGCCGTCGGCCACATCAGCAACAAAAGCGCCGACGCCTTTGCCGCCCCACCAGATGCGGCTCAGCGCGGGCGCATAGACCGCTCCCAGCACCGGTTCGCCGTCCTCGATCAGGGCGATATTGACGGTGAACTCGCCGTTCTTGTTGATGAATTCCTTGGTGCCGTCCAGCGGATCGACGAGGAAGAATGTTCCCGCGACGGACGGGAAGCGCCCGGCGGCGGCTTCTTCTTCGGCGATGACAGGCACGCCCGGCGCCAGCCTGTGCAGACCTTTCAGGATGATCGCTTCGGCGGCGCTGTCCGCCTCGGTGACGGGGGAGGCGTCATCCTTGGCGCGCACGGCGAAATCGGTGGCGTAGATGCGCAGGATTTCCGCGCCTGCGGCCAGCATGATCGGCTTGAGGTCCATGTCAGTCTCCCTTACAGGTCCGGTTAGCCCGCTTGTCGTCTCGAAGCAAGCGTCTGCGTCGCCGTTTCGATAACGGCGATGGCGGCGACGCCTTCGAAAAGGACGGCGCGCAAGCTCGCATCGGATCCAGCGGCTTGGACGATCAGCGGCATGCTCAGGCAGAGGCGCAATGCTTTGGCGCCGCCAATTTGCACGGATTGACCGATTTCCAAGCCTTTCAAAGAAGCGTAGGCTCTGTCAGGTTTAAAAGGCAGAATGGTCGCAATACCGTCCCAGCCTGATGTGGAGCGGTGTAGAGGCGGCGATGGCATATATGTCAACACTGAAGACGCCATCAAACGCGCTTCAAGCCCTGCACTCAGTTCGCGCGTAATTTGCGTCAGATGCGCTTCATCGACGGCAAAGAACCTGTCCATTTCGAACAGCGCCGCTTCCCAGCGCGCCAGCAGGCCAAAGGTGGGTTGGCCTGAACAGGCATCGCGCGCCGCGAAACCTTCGGGCCACATGGCGGCGTGGCCGAGTTCCGGCAGGTGCGGCAAGGTGCGGCGGCGCAGGCGTTTGGCTATTGCCGCCGGGACTAGCAACATGCCGGAAAAGGCCGGTCCGCCGACGAATTTCGATCCCGTCACCGCGACCAGGCAGCCCTGATCGAGCCAGGCGCGTAAAGAGATGGGCGACAGGCGCAACTGGCAGGCGTCGATCAGCACGTCCAGCCGCGCGTGCCAGCGGGCTTTCAGGGCGCGAACGGTTTGCGGCTCAGGCGCTATCAAGCCGGTCTTGGAGACGTCCGTGGCGACCAGCAAGGCTTGACGGCCTTCGCGGTCGCAGGCGGAGATCAGCGCGTCAAGATCGGCCATGACCTCATCTTGCGGGCGTACATTTCCGTCGGGGTCGCGGGCGGGAATAGCGATGGTCTCCGCACGGTCGCCATAGCTCAGGACGCCGCCGTCGCCTGCAAAGCGCCGCACCGCCAGAGCCAAGGGCGCGCCGCTGCCGGTCTCGGACGGTTCTACGCTCAGGCAGGCAAGGGGCGCCTCGTGCGGTCCGGCCAGCAGCAGAGCCGCCAGCAAATGCGCGTCTGTGCCTGACGGCGTCAGGATGATCGCTGTGTCGCGCAGGCCGTAATGGGCGGCGAAGCGCTCTCGGATGGCGTCAGCGGTATCGGCGAATACTGCATCGGGCGCGCGCCCGTCCGACAGCCAGACGTCGCGCCGGACGGCGACCGCTTCCCAGGCGCCTTGTGAAATCGACGAGGCCGTCGAGGAGCCGAAGGCGAGGTCGGCGCTTGGCGTCACGGTGCGGCCGTAGCGGTTGCGGCCATCCGGTCCCGCGAGGATGCGCGCATCGCCGTCTGCGCAGAGAAGCTCGGACAAGGGCGGCAAGATCACAGCGTCCTCCCAGCATTGAGGACGCCATCGACCAGCGCGTCGATGTCCTGCGTCTCGGTGCGGTGATTGACGAGGGCGGCGCGAATGGCGGCCTGTCCGTCGATCAGGGTCAGGGACGGCGCCACGCGCCCTTGCCGGTGCAGGGCTTCAATAATGGCGCGGTTGATGCGGTCGGCGTCCCTGTGGCGGAAGCGGAAGACGACGATGTTGAGGGCGATGGGGGCCAGGCGTTCAAGCTCTGGTTCGGCGTCGATGCGCGCTGCCAGTTGCTCCGCCAGTGCGCAGTTCGCCTCCATCGCAGCGGCCAGCGCGTCGGCGCCTACGCTTTTGATCGTGAACCAGGTCTTGAGCGCGCGCGCGCCGCGCGACAGGTCGGGGCCGTAGTCGCACGGCCAATCCTGGCCCGCCGCCAGCCCCGTCTCGGCGCGCGTCAGATAGGCTGCGTCCGAGGCGAAAGCCGCGCGTTGCGCCGCGCCGTCGCGCGCCAGCAGGAAACCGGCGTCGTAGGGAACGTGCATCCATTTGTGGAAATCGAATGCCAGCGAATCACTGCGTTCAAGGCCCTTGAAACGGGGACGTAAAGCGTCAGACAACATGGCGCCGACGCCGAGCGCGCCGTCGATATGGTAGTGCAAACCTTCTTCAGCAGCCAGATCGGCGAGCGCGTCCAGATCGTCAATCGCGCCAGTATTGACCGTGCCTGCGCTGCCGACGATCAGGAAGGGCGTGAAGCCCGCCGCCCGATCCCGCCGGATG
>DATMTF010000362.1:0-3099 GCA_035565015.1 Asticcacaulis sp.
CAAAGCATTGTTTTTGCGTATAAATTTTTACTTACGACAAGGCGGGCGAGAAAATTTTCACATACGAAAATAACATTGCAAATAAAATCGAAATGACAAACCGTCCCGACGGCGCCATGCCGCCGGTACGATTCTCATGCCCCCTCAGCCGACGCTTACGGGCGTCGTCAAGATGATCGCGCCTTGCTCAAGCGGGTTCATCCGGAGCGGCGGCTACTGCGCGTGGACGGCGCTCCAGGTCTTGTCGTTCAGGGTCACGTCGAGGCTGAGCGGCAGATCGTCGGAAGCCTGGCCGAGCAGGATGTGATAGGTTCCGGCCTTGATGCGCCAACTGTCGTCGGCGGCTTCCCAGGTCGCCAGCAGGCGCGGATCGACCTTCAGGGTGAAGCTCTGACCGGCGCCGGGCTTGAGGTCGAGCTTGGCGAAACCGGCGAGGCGTTTGGGCGCTTCCCAGCCCGCGCCCTGCCAGTCCGAGGGGACGACGAAGGCCATGACCACGCCCTTGCCATCGAACTTGCCGGTATTGGCCAGGGTTCCGGTCACGGTGATCGCGTCGTCGGCGACATCGGCCTTCGCGCCCGACACCGCAAAGCTGGTGTAGCTCAGACCGCGACCGAAGGCGAAAAGCGGCTTGAAGCCCTTGACGTCATACCATTTGTAACCGATGGCCGCGCCTTCGTCATAGGTGATGTGGGCAGGAAGGCCGTCGGGATGTCCGAAGCCGGGAATGTCGGCATGAGCGAACTGGTCCGTGGAGGCCGGGAAGCTGATCGGGCTGTGACCGGACGGATCGACCTTGCCGGTCAGGACGCGCGCAATCGCCGCGCCGCCGCGGATGCCGGGATACCAGGCTTCGAGAATGGCCGGAACCTGATCGGCCCAAGGCATCAGAACGGCGCCGCCGGTTTCCAGCACCACCACGGTTTTCGGGTTGGCCTTGACCACGGCGGCGACCAGGGCGTCCTGATTGTCCTTCAGGTCCAGTGTGGTGTCGAAGCCTTCGCCCTTCCAGTCGGTGACGAAGACGACGGCGATCTCGGCTTTCGCAGCCGCAGCGGCGGCGGCGGCGATATCGTCGCCTTCGCTGTAGCTGATCTTCGCCCTGGGCAGTTCAGCCTTCAGCTCGTCGAGCGGCGAGGACGGCATCCAGATCGCCGAGCCGGGCCAGCCCTTCTCGACCGGCAGGGCGCTGCCGCCGACCGGATGCACGCCCGACGAGCCGCCGCCGGACAGCACGCCCTTATCGGCGTGGCCGCCGATTACGGCGACGGTTTTCACGCCCGTCAGCGGCAAAAGATCGTCGTCGTTCTTGAGCAGGGTCAGCGACTGCTCGGCGGCGTTTTGCGACACGGCGGCGTCGGCCTTGAAGTCGATCGGACCGGTCTTCACCGGATCGTCGATGACGCCATATTGGAACAGCGGCCACAGAACGCGCGCCGCCATGTCGTCGAGGCGCTGCTGCGTGATCTCGCCATCAGCCAGCGCAGTCTTGAGACGCGGCGCATTGAACCAGGGAACCTTGTCGCCGCAGCACGGCCAACCGGTCATCTGATCGAGGCCGCCATTGACCGCGTCGGCGGTGGAATGCACCGCCCCCCAGTCGGACATGACATAGCCCTTGAAGCCCCAGTCGCGCTTGAGCGTCTTTTGCAGCAGATATTCGTTCTCGCAGGCCCAGCGGCCATTGACGAGATTGTACGAACACATGACTGAGCCGGGATGGCCCTTTTCATAGGTGAATTCAAACGCCAGCAGGTCGGACTGACGCATGGCTTCGGGCGAGATCGTGACGTCGACCGTGGTGCGCTGGCTTTCCTGATCGTTGACGGCAAAGTGCTTCATAGTCGAGACCATGTGCGTCGATTGAATGCCCGCGATCAGCGATCCGGCCATCTGGCCCGCCAGCCACGGATCTTCGCCGACATATTCGAAATTGCGCCCGTTGCGCGGTTCACGCGCCAGATTGGCCCCGCCCGCCAGAAAGGTGTTGAAGCCGGACAGACGCGCCTCATGCGCGATCATCACGCCGCCTGCATAGGGCACGCTGGGGTCGAATGAGGCGGCGGTGGCCAGCGACGAGGGCAGGGCGGTGCGCTCCATGCCTTCGACGCGCACCCCGATCGAGGCGTCGGTCTGCCATTGCGGCGGTATGCCAAGCCGCGGCACGCCGGGGACATAGCCCGCCGCGCCGTCGATGGCGTGGGCGGCGACATCGGCCTTGAGCGCAGGCGAGACATCGGCGTCGGGCTGCTGGGCCAGACTCTTGGGATCGGTATAGCCCATGACGAGGCTGAGTTTCTCATCCTCGGTCATCGCCGCGACAGCGGCGCGAGCGCGCGTCTCGGCGGACTGTGTCCTGTCCATCCAGACCTGCGTCTGCGCATGGGCGGCGCCGGTCAGCGCCAGCGCGCATACGCTCACGGTTAGAAACGCTTTCATCGAACGGCCTCCGCTGTCATTATCGTTAGGGCGGAGGCTATAAGGAAAGCGCTGTCATGGGAAGGGTAAACCATCAGAAGGCTTGGCGCGATCCGTGGCGGATATGGAGCACGCTCACGACCTGTTTCACGTCATCGACCTTGAAAATGACGCGATAGACGTAAGAGCGGCTGGAGTGCAGAATATGGCGCAGGCCGTCTTTTTCCGGCGCGGCAGGGTGGCGGTGAGGCTGGTTTTCGAGCGCGAGTATGGCCGCCTCCAGCCCGCTGAACCACTCGGCCGCCTTCATCGAGTTTTCAGCGTTGATCGCCTCGAAAATATGCCTGAGGTCGCGGACGGCGCGCGCCGTCAGGTCAACGCGATAGACCATAGTCGCGGCGCAGGTCTTCAAAGGCGTCCGAAGCCGTCTGGATGCGGCCCGCCTCAAGGTCTTCGAGGCCTTGCCGCACGCCTTCCCCGGCGCTGGCCTGCGCGGCGATGTCGAGCAGGCGCTGATAGGACTCGGCGTCTTGAAGCACGGCGGCGGCCTTGCCGTTTACCGTCAGGACCATCGGACGTTTCGTTTCGCGGATACGTTTCATGAATTCCGCCGAATTGTTGCGAAAGGTGGTCATCGGCTGGATGTCCTGGGTGATGTCCATAACTGCGTCCTGAACGACC
>DATMTF010000363.1:0-4047 GCA_035565015.1 Asticcacaulis sp.
GCGGCTTCGGTTTTCGCTTTGGGATCTTCGGCCTTTTTCTGACGGGCCGTCTTGTGCGACGTCTTTTTGGTCGTCGTTTTATGGGCGGCGTGAGTCGCAGGTTTGACGGCGGCGTGCGCCAAGGGCGCGGCGGCAAACGAAGCGGCGAGAGAAAGCATAAGCAACAGGCGCATGGTCATGGCGCCGGACACTAGGAGGCGTCTTTTCCTCTGTCCAGCGCGTACGCCTATTTTGTGATTTGACCGCCACAGCGGCTCCGGAACAAAGATTGAACGGTGGTCATGTGAGTCGCGTATGCTGGATCGGCTGGAGGATTGCTGCTGGGTGGAGGTTGAGGGCGAGGCGCGTCTGCAACTGGTGTTGCGGCGGCGTTTGCGTCCGGCCATCTATGCTGTGGGCGACTGGCTCTATGCCGAAAGCGGCTCGCCGCTGGCGCATAATCCCGAAGCGCCGCGCATTCTGCTGATCCTGCCGCCGCGCGCGCATGACCGGAAGCTGAGAAGGGCATAATCAGCATGCAGACCGCCATTAGAATCATCATCAGGTTTTCAGTCAGAGACAGAAAGCCGAGCGGCGCATTGGAATCGCCGCCGACGCAGGCGCATTTCAGTTCACATTTGTCGATATAGACGGCTATGAACACTGAGACCGCGCCGATGACGCCGATGAACAGCGCGACCGGAATGGAGATGATGTTCAACGCGTCCGCCGTCATCAGCAGACCGGCGCGGCGTCATCCGCGCCGGCCCTGTTCGCGTTACAGGACGCCCAGCATCTGCGCAACGAGCGGATGACGGACGATGTCCCTGTCCATCAGACGCACGACGGCGATGGTGTCCACGGCTTCAAACTTGTCGGCGACGTCGCCCAGACCGGACAGGCCAGGCAGCAGGTCGGACTGGTTCGGATCGCCGGTGACGATCATGGTCGAATTCCAGCCGAGACGCGTCAGCAGCATTTTGAGCTGCGTGTAGGTGCAGTTCTGCGCCTCATCGATGACCACGAAGGCATTGTTGAGCGTGCGCCCGCGCATATAGCCGACCGGCGCGATCTCGATCAGCCCCTCCTGCATCAGCGCCTTGACGCGCTTCATCGAGAGGCGGTCGGTTAGGGCGTCGTAGAGCGGACGTAAGTAAGGCGCCAGCTTGTCCTCCATATCGCCGGGCAGGAAGCCGATGGATTCGCCCGCCTCGACCGCCGGGCGCGACAGCACGATGCGACCGACCTTACCCGCTTCCAGCGCCTCGACCGCCTTGGCGATGGCCAGATAGGTCTTGCCGGTGCCAGCGGGGCCAAGCGCCAGGATCAGGTTTTTTTCGTCGATCGCCGAAAGCAGGGCCGCCTGGCCCTCCGATTTCGGTTTTATGGTCTTCATATAGCTCTGGTCGCGATCGTCATTATTCCCAACAGGCGACCACGCGCCGCCGCCATTATGGACGTTGAGGCGGCGAACCTTGGTATCAGGCTGATACTGGTCGAGATCGAGCGTGCCTTCGCGCATGAAGCGTTTGACGGATCGCTTGGTCATGGGATGCTCCTTGTTGGGTATGAAAAGCCGCGCTCATGGAGTGCAGCGTTAACGCAAAAACAAAAAAGGCGAGGCCACAGAGGCTCGCCTTCGGGTACGGATACGCGATGTGAGGAGGAGGGACCGCCGGGGCGCGACACAAGAGGTTCAGCGCCATCGCCCGGAAGGGGCGGGGGAGAGACAAAGGGAGAAAAAACAACCCGTCTTGCCACTGAAACCTCGAAAGCTAAAGCCTTGAAGCGGAGGACTTAAGGGGAACATGATTCCCCCGTAGCCCACGCTATCAGATTCGTTCAGGATGGTTAGCGGGGTCTTAATAAAAAATGCTGCATGTGCGATTTCATATAAGGTTCACGAAAGGGTGAGGCCATGACGGTCTATCGGCTGGACGAACACGCGCCTGAGATGGCGGATGTTGAACGCTGCTGGATTGCGCCGAGCGCCGTTGTCTGCGGCAAGGTGCGGCTGGGAGGGGACGTCAGCGTCTGGTTCGGCGCGGTTTTACGCGCCGATAACGAGCCCATGACCATCGGCGCGCGCAGCAATGTGCAGGACGGCGCGGTGCTGCATTCCGATCCGGGCAGCCCGCTCACCATAGGCGAGGGCGTCACTATCGGCCACAAGGCGATGCTGCACGGCTGCACGGTGGGCGACAACAGCCTGATCGGCATTGGCGCCATTGTGCTGAACCGGGCGGCCATCGGCAAAAACACCATCGTCGGCGCCGGGGCGCTGGTCCCTGAAGGCAAGACCTTTCCCGACGGCGTGCTGCTGATCGGTCAGCCCGCGCGCGTGGCGCGGGAACTGACGCCCGAACAGATTGCGGGCCTGCGGCTATCTGCAGAGCACTATGTCTGGAACGGCAAACGCTTCCGCGCCGGATTAAAGACCATTTAACCGGCTGCGCGCGCCTCGCGGATCGCCTTATTGGCCAGACCGTCGGCGCGTTCGTTCATCTCGTGGCCGGCATGGCCCTTGACCCAGTGCCAGCGGATCTTGTGTCGCTGCGTGGCGGCGTCGAGCCGTTTCCACAGATCGTCATTCTTCACCGGCTTTTTGTCGGCGGTTTTCCAGCCGCGCGCCTTCCAGCCGCGAATCCAGTCCTGCATGCCCTTCATGACATACTGGCTGTCGATATAGAGATCGACGTCGCATGGTTTTTTCAAGGCCTCCAGCCCCTGAATGGCGGCCATCAGCTCCATACGGTTATTGGTTGTCTCAGGATCGTAGCCATAAAGTTCTTTTTCATGCGGGGCGGCGACGAGGATGCAGCCCCAGCCGCCGGGGCCGGGATTGCCCTTGCAGGCGCCGTCTGTGTAGAGCTGTACTTTAGGCGTTGCGGTCATCGCCTGGCTATATAACGGAGTCGCACTGGAAGGCGAGGGGCGCGAGGCCGAAATCATCCCTAACGCCCGGTTAAAATTGCCGGAAGGTCGGACGCCTTGGGCAGGATTTGCCGCCGCTGCGTCCGGGACTCCGATTCGGCCTATGTGCAATATATTTTTCTTCATATAATTCAATTGCATAAATTGTTTTTCGCCCCGTCGCATCGTGGCATTCGGCTTGCTGCGACCGATCCGGCTAAAATGGCTGAGCGGCAAAAGCTGCGACAATCTCCCCGACCAGAATGGAAAGGACACCCGATGCTGAATGGATCGGTAAACACGAATGTGGGCGCAATGATCGCCCTGCAAAATCTTAACGCGACCAACAGTCAGTTGCAGGAGACCGAGAACCGGATCAACACCGGCCTCAAGGTCGCCAGCGCCAAGGACGACGGAGCGACCTGGGCGATCGCGCAAAGCCAGCGGTCGACCGTGCAGTCGCTCGACGCCGTCAAGGACTCACTGAACCGGGCGTCTTCGACCATCGACGTGGCTATGTCGGCGGGTCAAAGCATCTCGGACCTGTTGACCCAGATGAAGGAGAAAGTGCTCGCAGCTTCGGACACGTCGCTGGACACCACCAGCCGGAACGCCCTGAAGACCGATTTCGAGGCCCTGCGTGACCAGATCACCAAGACCGCGAACAATGCGTCCTTCAACGGCATCAACCTGCTGGACGGCTCAAAGACCTCCGTCAAGGCCCTGGCCAATGCCGACGGCGCCAATTCGTTGGTGTTCTCGGCGCAGAACCTGATGCTGGGCGGCGGGATCGTTACGGTGGCCACGACGACGACCTTCGCAACGGCGACCTCGGCTGGCAATCTGGTTTCGACGCTCGATACGTCGATCACGCAGGTTTCGGCGGCCCTGGCCAAGTTGGGCACCTCCTCCAAGGCGGTGGCTGCGCATCAGACCTTTATCGGCAATCTCCAGGACTCGGTCACGGCGGGCATCGGCAATCTTGTTGACGCCGACATGGCCAAGGAAAGCGCCAAGCTCCAGTCGCTGCAAACCAAGCAGCAACTGGGCGTTCAGGCCCTCTCCATCGCCAATCAGGCGCCGCAATCGGTGCTGAGCCTGTTCAAGTAAAGCCTCTACGCCGGGACGGGCCTCGCCCTCCCGGCTTTCTTCGTG
>DATMTF010000364.1:0-4696 GCA_035565015.1 Asticcacaulis sp.
TCAGAAGATCCTCGACAAGGTTCAGGCCGACGCCGAGACGCTCAAGGCGCTTTTGACGGAAAGCGCCGAACTGCGCGGCGTGGTCGCCTCGCCCTTTTTCAAGTCGGAAGTCAAGCTGAACGCCCTGCTGGCCGTCGCCGCCAAGGCGAAGTTGCAGGAACTGACGAAAAAGACGCTCGGCGTCATGGCCGCCAATGGCCGCCTCGACCACCTGTTCCCGCTGATCAACGCCTTCAACAAGCTGTACGCCGCCCACAAGGGCATTGTCAGCGCCGAAGTCATCTCGGCGACGGAACTTTCCGACGAACAGACCGCCAGCCTGAAGGCCGCGCTGGCCAAGGCGCTCGGCGGTCAGGCCGATATTCGCACCCAGGTCGATCCTGCGCTGCTGGGCGGCCTGAAGGTGCGCGTCGGTTCGCGCCTGTTCGACGCCAGCCTCAAAACCAAACTCGATTCCCTTAAATTCGCCCTCAAGAGAGCGTAAAGATCATGGACATTCGCGCTGCCGAAATCTCGGCCATTCTCAAGCAACAAATCGCAGGCTTCGGCGAAGAGGCCGATGTCTCCGACGTCGGTTCAGTCCTGTCGGTCGGCGACGGCATCGCCCGCGTCTATGGCCTCGACAAGGTTCAGGCCGGTGAAATGGTCTCCTTCCCCAAGGCGGGCGTCAAGGGCATGGCCCTGAACCTGGAAAAGGACAATGTCGGCGTCGTTATCTTCGGCGAAGACCGCGAAATCCGCGAAGGCGACGAAGTGCGCCGCCTCGGCGAAATCGTGCAGGTTCCAGTCGGCAAGGGCCTGCTGGGCCGCGTCGTCAACCCGCTCGGCGAGCCGATCGACGGCAAGGGCCCGATCGAGGCGACGGAATTCCGCCGCGTCGACGTCAAGGCGCCCGGCATCATCCCGCGCAAATCGGTGCATGAGCCCGTGCAGACCGGCATCAAGGCCATCGACACTCTGATCCCCGTCGGCCGCGGTCAGCGCGAACTGGTCATCGGCGACCGTCAGACCGGCAAGACCGCCGTCTGCATCGACGCCATCCTGAACCAGAAGGCCGTCAACGCCGGCACGGACGAGAAGGCGAAGCTGTACTGCATATATGTCGCCATCGGCCAGAAGCGCTCGACCGTCGCCCAGATCGTCAAGTCGCTGGAGGAAAACGGCGCGCTCGACTACACCATCGTCGTGTCGGCCACGGCGTCGGAACCGGCCCCGCTGCAATTCCTGGCCCCGTTCGCGGGCTGCGCCATGGGCGAATATTTCCGCGACAACGGCATGCACGGCCTGATCATCTATGACGACCTGTCCAAGCAGGCCGTCGCCTATCGTCAGATGTCGCTGCTGCTGCGCCGCCCGCCCGGCCGCGAAGCCTATCCGGGCGACGTCTTCTACCTGCACTCACGTCTGCTGGAGCGCGCGGCCAAGCTGAACGACGACAATGGCGCGGGCTCGCTGACCGCCCTGCCGGTCATCGAAACCCAGGCCAATGACGTGTCGGCCTACATTCCGACCAATGTGATCTCGATCACCGACGGTCAGATCTTCCTCGAAACCGACCTCTTCTATCAGGGCATCCGTCCGGCGGTGAACGTCGGCCTGTCGGTGTCGCGCGTCGGTTCCTCGGCCCAGATCAAGGCGATGAAGCAGGTCGCGGGCGCGATCAAGGGCGACCTGGCCCAGTATCGCGAAATGGCCGCCTTCGCCAAGTTCGGTTCCGATCTCGACGCCGCCACCCAGCGCCTGCTGGCGCGCGGCGCGCGTCTGACCGAGCTTCTGAAGCAGCCGCAATATTCGCCGCTCAAGGTCGAAGAGCAGGTCTGCGTGATCTATGCCGGTACGCGCGGCTATCTCGACAAGGTCGCCGTTTCGGACGTCGGTCGCTTCGAGCGCGAATTCCTGTCTCTGCTGCGCACTCGTCACACCGACCTGCTGGACGCGATCCGCACCCAGAAGGCTTTGTCGGCCGAACTGGAAGACAAGCTTAAGGGCATTGTGTCCGATTTCGCCGCGAATTTCGCCTAAGGCCATAGGGAAAGCTAGACACTCATGGCCAGCTTGAAGGACATGCGCAATCAGATCGGAAGCGTGAAAGCCACGCAGAAGATCACGAAAGCGATGCAGATGGTGGCGGCGGCCAAGCTCAAGCGCGCGCAGGAGACGGCGGAAAACGCCCGTCCCTACGCGAAGCACATGGCTGCGGTCATCGCCAACCTCGCCAAAGGCGTTTCGGGCGATTCCGCGCCCCAGATGCTGGTCGGCAACGGTTCGACCCACTACCAGCTCGTCGTCGTTGCGACGGCGGATCGCGGGCTTGCCGGCGGCTTTAACTCGAACATCGTGCGCGCCGCGCGTGAGTTCATCAATGCGCAGATCGCGGCGGGCAAGAACGTCCGCATCATCTGCGTCGGCCGCAAGGGCCGCGACCAGCTCAAGCGCCTTTACAGCGACCGCATCGTCGAAAGCTTCGACATGTCGGGAACCAAGGTTTTGACCATGGACGCGGTCAAGCCGATCGCCGAGCTGATCACGCGCGAATTTCTCGAAGGCCGGGGCGACGTCGTCACCCTGTTTTACTCGAACTTCAAGTCGGTGATCGCTCAGGTGCCGACCTCCAAGCGCCTGATCCCGGCCGACGTCGATCTCAGCGCCGCCGAAGACATTCACGGCGCCGTCTATGAGTACGAGCCGAGCGAGGAAGAGCTTCTGGAAACCCTGCTGCCGCGCAATCTCGGCGTGCAGTTGCTGGCCTCCATGCTGGAAAACAACGCCGGTTTCTACGCCGCCCAGATGAGCGCGATGGACAACGCCACGCGCAATGCCGGCGAGATGATCAACGCCCTCAATCTCCAATACAACCGCAAGCGTCAGGCCCAGATCACGACCGAACTGATCGAGATCATCGCCGGCGCCGAAGCCCTCTAAGGAACGTTCAATGTCCGCTCACCAAAAGATTTCGGCTGCGACCGGCAAGATCGCCCAGATCATCGGCGCCGTCGTGGACGTCGAGTTCGACGGCCACCTGCCCGCCATTCTCAACGCGCTGGAAACCACCAACGGCGCGTCCGGCGCCCGTCTGGTGCTGGAAGTCGCACAGCACCTCGGTGAAAACACCGTGCGCGCCATCGCCATGGACGCCACCGAAGGTCTGGTGCGCGGTCAGGCCGTGACCGATCTCGGCGCGCCGATCACCGTGCCGGTCGGCCCGGCGACGCTGGGCCGCATCATGAACGTCATCGGCGAGCCGATCGACGAAGCCGGTCCGATCGACACCAAGTTCTTCAACCCGATCCATGCCGACGCCCCGGCCTTCGCCGATCAGGCGACCTCGGCAGAACTGCTGGTCACGGGCATCAAGGTCGTGGACCTGATCTGCCCCTACGCCAAGGGCGGCAAGATCGGCCTGTTCGGCGGCGCGGGCGTCGGCAAGACCGTCACCATTCAGGAACTGATCAACAACATCGCCAAGGCCTATGGCGGCTATTCGGTGTTCGCCGGCGTCGGCGAGCGCACCCGCGAAGGCAACGACCTCTATCACGAAATGATCGAGTCGAAGGTGAACGAGCTGGGCGGCGGCGGAACCTCGCGCTGCACCCTCGTTTACGGTCAGATGAACGAGCCTCCCGGCGCACGCGCGCGCGTCGCCCTGACCGGCCTCGCTCAAGCCGAATATTTCCGTGACGTCGAAGGCAAGGACGTTCTGTTCTTCGTCGATAACATCTTCCGCTTTACTCAGGCCGGTTCGGAAGTGTCGGCTCTGCTGGGCCGCATCCCGTCCGCCGTGGGCTATCAGCCGACGCTGGCCACGGAAATGGGCAAGCTGCAGGAGCGCATCACCTCGACCAATAAGGGTTCGATCACCTCGGTTCAGGCCGTGTACGTGCCCGCCGACGACCTGACCGATCCGGCGCCGGCGACCTCGTTCGCCCACCTTGACGCTACCACGGTTCTGTCGCGTTCGATCGCCGAGCAGGGCATCTATCCGGCGGTCGATCCGCTTGATTCGACCTCGCGTATTCTCGATCCGCGCGTCGTCGGTCAGGAACATTATGAGACCGCCACGCGCGTGCAGGAAATCCTGCAACAGTACAAGGCGCTCAAGGACATCATCGCCATCCTCGGCATGGACGAACTGTCGGAAGAAGACAAGCTGATCGTCGCCCGCGCGCGCAAGATCCAGCGCTTCATGTCGCAGCCCTTCCACGTCGCCGAAGTCTTCACCGGCACGCCGGGTGTGCTGATGAAGATCGAAGACACGATCAAGGGCTTCAAGGGCATCTGTAACGGTGAGTACGATCACCTGCCCGAAGCCGCCTTCTACATGGTCGGCACGATCGAGGACGCCATCGCCAAGGCTGAAAAGCTGGCGGCGGAAGGCAAGTAAGATGTCGGATAAGCTCCACGTCTCGCTGGTCACGCCCGAAGCCGAGCTGTTTTCGGGCGAGGTCGACCAGGTGGTCGCCCCCGGCTCCGAAGGCGAGTTCGGCGTTCTGGCCCACCACGCGCCGTTCATGACGACGCTGGCCGAAGGCTCGGTGACCATTCTCGACGGCGTTACGCGCCGCGTGTTTCAGGTGCAGGGCGGCTTCGCCGACGTCAACGAAGATGGCATGACCATCCTGGCCGAACACGCCGTCGAATATGTCGAGACGGTCCACTGATCACTGATGGGGTTTGGGCCTCGGCGGCCCCGGTCGAT
>DATMTF010000365.1:0-1933 GCA_035565015.1 Asticcacaulis sp.
GTCCCAATTGACGTCTGCTGATCTCAGTCATGGTATCCTCTCTGTTGTGGTGTTTTATTGTTTGAGAGAACATCCAACTTTTCGACGCCGTTCGCAACCCGATTTAGCCGCGTCCCTAAGTGCGATCCGGTCTGCGCCGCCTTACAGCATCGCCGGTATGACCCGGTCCGGCGGGCGATGGCCGTCCTGAAAGGTCTTGACGTTGAGGATGACGCGGTCGCCCATATCCTGACGCGCCTCGATGGTCGACGAGGCCATATGCGGCAGCAGGATCGCATTGGGCAGGCCGATCAGTTCGGGATTAATCGCCGGTTCGCGCTCATAGACGTCAAGGCCGACGCCCGCAATCTTCTTGTCGCGCAGCATGGCCGCCAGCGTCTTCTCGTCGACGATCTGGCCGCGCGCCGTATTGACGAGGATGGCGTGCGGTTGCAGTTTCGACAGACGCTCGCCATTAAGCAGATGATGCGTGCCGGGGCCGCCCGGACAGTTGATCGACACCACATCCATACGCGACAGCATCTGGTCCAGATCGTCCCAGTAGGTCGCGCCCAGTTCGTCGGAGATGCGCGGCGAGACCGGCTTGCGGTTATGATAATGCACGCTCATGCCGAAGGCGCGGGCGCGCCGGGCCAGGGCCTGGCCGATGCGGCCCATGCCGACAATGCCCAGACGCTTGCCATAGATGCGCCGCCCCAGCATGAAGGTCGGCGACCAGACCGAGAATTCGCCCTTCTGCACCAGCTCGGCGCCTTCGACGAAGCGGCGCGACACGGCCAGAATCAGACCCATGGTCATTTCCGCCGTGTCTTCGGTCAGAACGCCCGGCGTATTGGTGACGATAATCCCCTTTTCCGCCGCCTTAACGATGTCGATATGGTCGTAGCCGACGCCGAAATTGGCGATCATCTTCAGCCGTTCCGGCGCGGCGTCGAAAAAGTCCGCGTCCAGCCGGTCGTTGAGCGAGGTCACCAGCACGTCCGTATCCTGCGCCGCCGCCAGCAGCCTGTCGCGCGCCATGGGCGACAGGTCGAACCACAGGGTCGTGTTGAACAGCTCGCGCATGCGGGTTTCGACCGCATCGGGCAGTTTGATGGTCAGAACGACCTTGAGTTTAGCATTGCTCATGCGCGCCTTTATGGTCTTGGCTTGCCGCCGCTGCGATCTTCCCTTTCATCGCCCCGGCGCCCCGAAAATTAGTCTTCTGTTTACCAAATCTGAACGCTTGGCGCGGATGCTGCGGAACGGTCGCGACGGCGCGCCGTCCTCATCGTCATCGTTACAGTTTCCGCGCTCATGTCCGAAGCCCGTCCATCATCAGAGTCTTCCGCGCACATAAGCGGTTTGCCTGCGCGTTTTCAAGTCCAAAGCGGGGCGGCGGCGATCGGCTTTGCTCTGTTGATGATTGCGGGTTCGCTGAGTTTGAGCGGCTGCAAGGCGCACGCCGACGCGCAACAGAGTTACGACACGCCCTCCGGTTTAGCCGTGCCGCGCTGGGCGGCCCTGCGCGCCAAGGAGGTCAACGCCCGCAACGGCCCCAGCACCGATAACGCCGTGCTGTGGACCTACAAACAGCCGGGCCTGCCGGTGCAGATCATTTCCGAGACCCGCGACTGGCGGCTGATCTGCGATCCACAGGGCGGCGTCGCCTGGGTGAGCCGCACGCTTCTGACCAACCGCAAGCAGGTGCTGACGCCGGCGGGACAAAAAGTGCAGATGCGCGCCGAGCCGAACGAGACCTCCGTCGTCAAGGCGGTGGTGCAGCCGCACGCTCTCGTCGGGCTGGACAGGTGCGACAAGAACTGGTGCCGCGTTTCAATCGACGGCGTCACCGGCTGGCTGCCGCAGGCCCGGCTTTGGGGCGCGCAGGACGGTCAGGTCTGCCAGCGTCCCGACCTGCTGACGGGCCTCGGCGCGCCGCCAGCGTCGTAGC
>DATMTF010000366.1:0-17306 GCA_035565015.1 Asticcacaulis sp.
GTCTCCTCCCCATTTATGGGGAGGGGGACCGCGAAGCGGTGGAGGGGTACTACCCCAGCGCCCGCATAAGCCGCAAAGCCTGCTTCATCTCCGCCACATCATGCACGCGCACCATCTTGGCGCCGCGCCGGATGGCGTGCAGATGCACGGCGATGCTGGCGCCCAAACGTTCCTCCGGCCCCGAAGGCTCCGCGCCTTCGCGCTCCTCCAGCGCGGCAATGAAACGCTTGCGCGAGGCGGCCATCAGCAGCGGATAGCCATGCGCAGCCAGCCGATCCGTGGCGCGCAGCAGGGCCAGATTATGATCCAGCGTCTTGCCGAACCCGATGCCGGGATCGAGCCAGACGCGCTCCTTCGCCAACCCTGCGCGCACCGCGGCCCCGGCGCGCTCCAGCAGGAAGGACTCGACCTCGGCCACCACATCCTCATACCACGGATTGGCCTGCATGGTGCGCGGCTCGCCCTGCATGTGCATCAGGATGACCTCCATATCCAGCCGCGCCGCCGTTTCCAGAGCATCCGGCGCGCCTAACGCGCTGATGTCGTTCCAGATCGTCGCTCCGGCGTGTCGGGCTTCCTCGGCAACCTCCGGCTTGAAGGTATCGACGCTCAAAGGCGCGTCGGTGCGGCGCGACAGGGCGTCGATCACCGGGACGATGCGGTTGATTTCCTCGGTAAGGCTGACCGGATGCGCGCCGGGGCGGGTCGATTCGCCGCCGATATCCAGCACATCCGCCCCCGCCTCCAGCAGCGCCTCCGCGTGTTCAAGCGCAGCTTCGAGGCTGTTGTGCCGTCCTCCGTCGGAAAAGCTGTCGGGCGTGACATTGATCACGCCCATGATCAGCGGCCCCTTAGCGGCGTAGAGGTCGCTGAGGCTCATTTCACATCTCGCCATTTTACGTCTCTTTGGGCCAGCAAGGACAGAGCCGTCAGGTCCAGATCGCCCTCCCCGCCGTCGATCAGACGCTTCAGTCGCGCGCGCAACAGGTCATTGAGCGGCATCTGTACGCCGAGCGTGTCCGCCGCTTCGCCCGCCAGCCGCATATCCTTGGCGGCGAGACTGGCGCCGAACCCGGCGGGCGAGAAGGTCTCCTTCACGATCATCGCGCCGTAATTCTTGTAGATTGGCGCGTTGAATAGGGTGGAGGTCAGAAAGTCGAGGAACTGCGCCTTAGATGCGCCGCCGGTTTCGACCAGAGCCATCGCCTCGCCCAAGGTTTCGGTCAGCGACACGATCAGGAAATTGCCCGCCAGCTTGACGAGGTTGGCCATCGACGGTTGATCGCCAAAGACTTCGACCTTCTGGCCGATGATCTCCAGCAAAGGCTTGGCCTTCTGCATATCCGCCTCCGACCCGGCGGCGGTGATGAACAGCTTGCCCTCAGCGGCGACGGCGGGCCGTCCGAAGACCGGCGCGCTGACAAATGCCTGATGTTTCGCCTTATGCGCCTCGGTCAGCTTGTCAGCGAGAGCGACGCTGATCGTGCTGAGAGAAACGTGCAAACCCCCGGCGGGCAGATTGGCGAGGATCGCCTCGGTGACGCCCTCAAGCGCCGCATCGTCGGACAGCATGGTGAAAACCGCATCGACCCGCGCCGCCTCCGCCGGATCGGCGGCCAGCTTCGCGCCCTCGGCCACCAAGCCTTCCGCCCGCGCCGCCGTGCGGTTCCACACGACCAGCTCATGCCCGGCGCGCAGAAAATTCGGCGCAATCGCCGCCCCCATATTGCCGAGGCCGATAAATCCGATCTTCATGGCGTGCCGTCCTTTTGTTTAGGTGTGCGTCCGTCCCACGCGCTTGATTTCCCAATGCAGGTCGATGCCCAGCTTGGTTTTCACGTCGGCGCGCACGGCTTCGCCCAGACCTTCGAGGTCGGTGGCGGTGGCTTCGCCGGTATTGATCATGAAGTTGGCATGCAGTTCCGAGAACTTGGCGCCGCCATAGAGACGTCCACGCCAGCCCGCCTCATCGACGCATTGCCACGCGCTCTTGCCTTCCGGGTTCTTGAAGGTCGAACCGCCGGTTTTTTCGCGGATCGGCTGGGTCTGTTCGCGCCGGGCGGTGATCGCCTCCATGCGCGCGGTGACCTCAGTCGGATCGTCAGGCGTCCCTTGATAGAGCGCGCCGATATAGATCAGATTGTCGGGCGCCGAATGGCGATAGGAATAGCCCATCTCGGCATTTGAGAGCGTGACAAGTTCGCCGGATCGGGTCACCGCATGGGCCTCGATCAGCACGTCCTTGGTTTCCGAACCATAGCAGCCCGCATTCATCACAATCGCGCCGCCGATGGTCCCCGGCACGCCACGATAAAACTCCAGCCCGGCAATGCCGTTCTGCGCCGCCACCTTGGCGACGTTTGCATCCAGCGCCGCCGCGCCTGCCCACAGCCGTCCTTCGCCGCGCGGCTCGACCCCGGCGAAGTTTTTGCCCAACCGGATCACCACGCCCTCGACGCCGCCATCACGCACCAGCAGGTTCGAGCCGACGCCAATGGCCAGCACAGGCACACCCGGATCGAGCTGTTTCAGAAAATCGCTTAAGTCCGCCACATCTTCAGGCAGAAAGATCACATCCGCAGGCCCGCCGACGCGGAACCAGGTAAACGGCGCCAGAGCCTCGCCATACAGCAGACGCCCGCGCACCGGCGGCAATTCGCTGATCCAGTGTTTCGATTCACGACTCATTGAAGGGCATCCAACTGACCCGGCAAGGCATAGGCCCACTGCGTAATGTCGCCCGCGCCGAGACAGACGACGAGATCGCCCGGTTTCGCCTCGACCGCCACCACCGAGGCCAGTTCCGCCGGGCTGCCCAGCGCCATGACGCTGCGGTGGCCGAAGCGATGCAGGGCCTCAACCAGATGCTGCTTATCGACACCCTCAATGGGCGCCTCGCCCGCCGAATAAACGTCGGCCACGATGACCGTGTCGGCGTCGTTGAAGCAGGTGGCGAACTCGGTCATCAGATCGCGCAGGCGGGTATAGCGGTGCGGCTGCACCACGGCGATGACCCTACCTTGCGACACCTGACGCGCGGCGCGCAGCACGGCGGCGATCTCGACCGGGTGGTGGCCGTAATCGTCGATCACGCGCACGCCGCTTCTGGTCACGCCGGTCGTGGTGAAGCGCCGCTTGACGCCGCCGAAACCGGCCAGCCCCGCGCGGATCGCGTCTTCGGTCACGCCAAGCTCGCGCGCCACCGCAATCGCCGCCGTCGCGTTGGAGACATTGTGGTTGCCGGTCATCGGCAGTTTCAGCTTCTCCCAGGTCACAGCTTCGGCGCCGGACGGCTGGAAGATGACGTCGAAACAGGCGCCTTCGGGACCGAAATCAATATTGACGCAGCGCACCTCAGCCTGCGGCGAGGTTCCATAGGGGATCAGGCGGCGGTTCTCGACGCGCGCCGACAGGGCCTGCACCTCCGGGTGGTCGATGCACACCGCGGCGAAGCCATAAAACGGGATATTTTCGATAAAATCGCAAAAACCCTTCTTAACCGCGTCAAAATCCCCCCAATGATCGAGGTGTTCGGCGTCGATATTGGTGACAATGGCCAGGGTCGATTTCAACCGCAGGAAGGAGCCGTCCGATTCATCGGCCTCGACCACGATCCAGTCGCCGTCGCCGACCTTGGCGTTGGTGCCATAGGCGTTGATGATGCCGCCATTGACGACAGTGGGGTCCATGCCACCTGCATCGAGCAGCGCCGCCACCATAGAGGTGGTCGTCGTCTTGCCGTGCGTGCCGCCGACGGCGATGGAGAATTGCAGCCGCATCAGTTCGGCCAGCATTTCGGCGCGCCGCACCAGCGGTATGCGGCGGCGGCGCGCCTCCAGCATTTCCGGGTTATCGTGCTTTACGGCGGTCGAATAGACCAGCGCGCAGACGCCGTCCGTCACATGCTCCGGCGCATGGCCGATGAAAATCTTCGCGCCAAGCTTTTCCAGCCGCTCGGTATTGGCGCTGGCCCTGGCGTCGGAGCCCTGCACGGCGTAGCCGATCTTGAGCATGATTTCGGCAATGCCGCTCATGCCGATGCCGCCTATGCCGACAAAATGCACGGGGCCGAGGTCGAAAGGGGTGGGACGCTTGGTGTGGGCCATAACAGGTTCGCTTGAAAGAGAGACGGCCCGATGTAGCGGATCGGGCGGCGGGTGTCACTTGTCCTTTTTGCGCTTCAGGAACGCGGCAAGAAACAGGCCCTTCTGGTGCGCTTCCCGCGCGTCGGCGCCGGTATAGAGCTTGCGGATCAGGGTGTAGATGATCACGGTCAGCGGCATGGCGAACAGGACGCCCATCGGCCCCATCAATCCGGCGAAACCGATGACGGCGAACAGGGTGATGACAATCGGAATATCGGCGACGCGCCTCTGCACCATCGGCGTGATGAAATTGCTCTCTAGCTGCGACACGCCGGTATAGACAATCAGGGCCCAAAGCACGGTCTGCCAGCCCGACATGGCCGCCAGCAACAGACCCGGCGCGGTCGCCGCCACCGGCCCGACCAGCGGCACGAACTGCGCCACGCCGGACAAAAGCCCCAGAGTCACCGCCGACGGCAGGCCGACGATCGACAGGCCGATGCCGGTCAGCGTCCCCACCAGCACCATCGAAATGAACTGGCCGATAAACCACAGACGTAGCGCGCCGCCCGCCGTGTTCATAGCCTCGCGCATCTTGTCCTTGTGGCGGTCGGGCATCAGAAAGACCACGCCGTCCCGGTAACGCGCCGGATTGATGGCTAGAATGACCCCCGCCACCAGCGCGACGAAGGTATTGGCGACCGAGGACAGCACATTGCCCGCCACCAGAGGCAGTTTGGAGATGACACCGCCGGCCTGATGGCCAAGCTGATCGATCTGGTCCTTGATCTGCGCGCCGATCGGCAGGGTCTCCAGCTTGGCCTGCATCGCGCCCCAGGCGGCGGGCAGTTGCGTCGACAGGATATGGGCCTGATCGGCGATCTGCAGACCAAACAGCGAAATCGTCAGCGCCAGAAAGGCCAACACCGCGACCAGAACGCTCAGCACCGCCCATGTGTCGTTCAATGGCGTATATTTGATCAGGGGCTCGGCCAGGGCGCGCAGCACGGTCGCGATCACCACAGCGCCGAAGATCAGCAGCCACAGACCGGTCAGCTTGAAGACCAGAAAAGCGGCGAAGGCGGCGACAATGATAAACAGCACACGCTGGACAAAGCCGCCCGTGAGTCCGTCAGTCTGCTCACCGTCCGGTCTCGTCTTGCGCGTCGTCATGATCCGCCTTTCACACGCGCCACGGTGCGCTCGACCAGATCGGCCAGCAATCTCGCCGCGTCGGGCCGCGCGACCGATTTCGCCGCCGCCGCGCGCACCGGCAGCAGTTGCGCGCCCTCGATCAGGGTGCGGATTTCTTCGGCCAGCTTTTCAGGCGTGCAGTCATCCTCGCGCACCACGACCGCGGCCTTGGCTTCCTTCAGCACCTCGGCATTCCAGGTCTGGTGATCATCCATGGCGATCTTGAGCGGGATCAGCAGCGAAGGCCGCCCCGCCACCGCCAGCTCGCAGCAGGTCGAAGCCCCGGCGCGACCGATGACGATGTGTGCGCGCGCCAGACGCGCCGCCATGTCGGTGAAAAAGGGCGCGATCTCGGCCTCGATGTCGGCGGCCTTGTAGGTCGCCTCGGCTTCGGCGATGTTCTCAACCCGCGTCTGCTGCTCGACATGCAGGTGAATGCGGATCGACACCGGCAGCAGGGCCAGCGCCTTCGGGACCATTTGCGACAGGATCTTCGCGCCCTGCGAGCCGCCGGTGATCAACAACCGGATCGTCTTATCGACCGGGGGATACGGCTGATCGTAAAGGGCGCGGATATCGGGCCGCACCGGATTGCCGACCACCTGCACCCGGCCTTCAAGCTCCGGCGGCGCCATGCGCAGCACCGGGAAGGCGCAGGCCATCGCATCGACCTTGGCCGCCAGTTGCCGGTTGGAGCGACCCAGCACGGAATTCTGTTCGTGAATGAGGGTCACATCCTTGCGCGACAGGGCCGCCATCAGGGCCGGATAGGACGGATAACCGCCGAAACCGATCACCGCCCACGGCTTCAATCGTTTAAACGCCTTACGCGCCTGAAGGATGCCCATCGCGATGCGGAGTCCGGCTTTCGCCATGCCAATGGGATCGCCCTTTCTGAAGGTGGCGGCCTCCAACGACAGCCGCTCTTTGGCTGGGAAATTTTCCGCATAGGCCGCGCCGCGCGCGTCCGAGGCCAGTACGATCTCCCAGCCGCGCGCGCTCAGTTCGCGCGCCAGCGCCTCGGCGGGAAACAGGTGTCCGCCCGTGCCGCCCGCAGCGACTACGGCCAGCGGTTTGTCGGCGAAGGAGGATGGTTTGCGGCGTGGTTTATCGGCCAAGCTATATCCCCGGAATAGCCCTCAGGAAACGAAGCCTCAGGGCGCAATGTTGTGCGGCAGCATAGTGCAGCCGTTATAAAAATCTAAGCGTGTTTTCACCAATGGCTCGGATCGTCATTGACCACGATCTCGTCATTGCGTTTGCGCGTCAAGGCCAGGATGAAGCCCAGGCATAAGCCCATGGCCAGCATGGACGAGCCGCCATAGGAGATGAACGGCAGGGTCATGCCCTTGGGCGGTATCAGGCCCAGATTGACCGACACATTGATCAGCACCTGCATGCCCAGCATGATGTAAAGCCCGCAGGCCGCGATCTGACGAAACGGATCCTGCATCGCCATCGCCTTGAGCAGGCCGCGCACGACGATAAAGCCGAATATGCCGATAATGATCAGCGTCATCCACAGGCCGTATTCCTCGGCCACCACCGAATAGATGAAGTCGGTATGCAGGTCGGGAATGTGCCGCTTCATCACGCCCTCATTGAGGCCGACGCCCCACAGGCCGCCATTGGAGATCGCGGCCTTGGCCGCATTGACCTGATAGGCCGAGTCGGCGTCGGGCTGGATGAAGCCCATAATGCGGTTGCGGAAGTGCGGCTGAATGAAGAACAGGCCGACCAGCCCTGCCCCTGCCGCGCCCAGCATGCCGATGATCCAGCGGAAGGGAACGCCCGAAATGAAGAAGCAGGCTCCGAAGGCGATGGTGATCAGGATCGACTGGCCGACATCGGGCTGGATCAGCAGCAGGAAGATCGCCATGGCGTAGAGGGTCATGGCGACCGTGACGCCGGGCACGCCCTTGCCCTTCTGCCCCTCGCAGAACATCCAGGCGATCAGCACGATCAGGGCGGGCTTGAGAAATTCCGACGGTTGCAGCGCCACCGGGCCCAGCGCCAGCCAGCGCCGCCCGCCCTTGGCGGCGTGACCGATTACCGGCAAGAGAGCCATGATGCTCAGCATGAAGCCATAGACCGCGACCGAAACGCGCTTCAGCCCCTTCAGCGACAGCATGGAGGTCGCCACCATCAGACCCGCCGTCAGGACCATGAAGACGAAATGGCGCTTGGTGTAATAGAAGTCGTCATGGCTGGCGATGTGTTGCGCGGCCACCGGCGAGGACGAAAACGAGAAGAAGAAACCCAGGGTCAGCAGGACCAAAGCCAGCGCCAGGGTTACGCGGTCCAGCGTCCACCACCATATGGCGGTCGGCGAACGGTCGGTGCGCGTAAACGGATGGGCGTAGGCCTGGCTCATGATACGCAATCCTGGCGGGGAAAAACTTAAGTTCAGGATTCAGCAAGGCATGGTTAAGATCGCCTTAAAGTCGCGCCTTATCCGCAACAAAGTCTTTACTCTAACAGCCAGCCGAACGCCCGGCGAAGTTCCGCCGTTCCCTCGCGCTCGTACCAGCGTCCGTGCGCGAGCAGAATGCGCTCAGGGCCCCAGCCGATCAGCGTCTCGATAGCCCGTCTGAGGGCGGGCTTATACGGCCCGAACGTGGCGCGCATATCGCGCGGCATGAAACCGTCCGCCGCCCCCAGCCGGACCAGTAGACGCATGCCCCAGGACCGCACATGATCCGGCTCGAAATTCTCGATCAGATCGGTCAGGATCAGGGTCCGGCTGGACGTATGAAAGAAGACGGCCTCGGTCATGAAGCGGCTGACGATCGGCAGGGTGCGCAGGGCGCCGTCCCACGGATATCCGTCGCGCGCCTCCAGCAGATGAGTCGGGAAGTCGATCCTTCCATTGGCCTGTTTGCGGATTTCCGGAGCGATCCAGACCCCGGCGTCCGGATAGGCGGCGCGCCAGTCAGGCAGCCACCAGTAATGCAGCCTGTTCGGCCCGATCAGCCAGCGCACCCGCCCCACGGCGTCGATCTGCGCCTTCAGATCGGGAGTCAGCGCCGTCGGCGAATGCACGAACAGATCATCGCCGGCCCGCACCACAGTCATGCGCGTTGGGAACGGCATATTGAACGGACCGAAGCCGAACCGGATCAGCGGGCCATCGACAATCCAGACATTATCAACAATTGATTTCAGCGTGTTGAGCGGTTGATAAACATTATGGTCGCGCATGGCGTCCCGCCTTTCTCCGCCCTATCGCCCCGCCAGGGTCTCGCCAGTCAGAATGGAGCCGGAAATTTCCTTGACCGCCTGCTTAAAGGCGTCGCCGCGCGCCTCGAAGTCCGTGAACTGGTCGAAGCTGGCGCAGGCGGGTGAGAACAGAACGATCTCTTCGCGACCGCTTTTCTCCGCCTCGGCATAGGCCTGCGCCACCGCCGTGAACAGGTGGCGCGACTGGGTGCAGGGCGCGCTTGCGCCGATGGTCTTCTCGAACAGCTCCGCCGCCTCGCCGATCAGGAAGGCGTGTTTGACGCGCGGGAAAAGGTCGCGCAGATCCTGAATGCCGCCAGCCTTGGCGACGCCGCCCGCGATCCAGAAAAACCTGTCATAGCTCGACATGGCCTGACGCGCGGCGTCGGCATTGGTCGCCTTGGAATCGTTGACGAAGCGCACCTTGCCGATGCGACCGATCTCCTGCATGCGGTGATCGAGGCCCGGAAAGCTTCGCATGCCTGCGACAATGGCGTCCGGGTCCAGCCCCAGCGCGCGACAGGCCGCATAGGCGCAGGCAGCGTTCTGCCAATTGTGCCGTCCGGTCAGAGTGCGCACCGTTTTGAGGTCGATGATCTGACGCGCGCGCGGCCCCGTGCCGTCGTAGAGGACGCCGTTCAGCGCGTAGACGCCCTGCCCCAGCGTCCGGCGCGCCGAGATCGGAACCAGCTTGACCGGGCTCGACACGCGCATTTCGCTGATCAGGGCGGCGGACCAGTCGTCGTCGGCGCCGATGACCGCAACCTGCGCCGCGGTCTGGTTCATGAACAGGCGTTTCTTGGCCCTGATATAGCCGTCCATGCCGCCATGGCGGTCGAGGTGATCGGGTGAGAAATTGGTCAGAACCGCCACGTCGGGGCGGAAACTGTGGACCAGATCGAGCTGGTAGGACGAGGTTTCAATGACATAGACCGACCCCGCGTGCATCTCCGGCAGATCCAGCACGCCGACGCCGATATTGCCCCCGACATGCACATCCTTGCCCGCAGCTTTAAGGATATGGCCAATCAGGGCGGTCGTGGTCGATTTGCCGTTGGTGCCGGTGATGGCGACCACCTTCGGACGCTTATGTTCCGGCAGGCTGGTCAGGGTTTGGGCGAACAGCTCGATATCGCCGATGACCGGAACGCCGGCGTCCTGCGCCAGCTTCACGGTCCAGTGCGGTTCAGGATGGGTGAGCGGCACGCCCGGCGACAGCATCAGGGCGTCGATCTCGGACCAGTCGGCGTTTTTCAGGTTCTCGACCGTGAACCGCTCCCTGGTCGCGGTCATAACCGATGCGGGCTTATCGTCCCACAACAGAGGCTCGGCGCCGCCCGCCTTGAGCGCGCGCGCCGCCGACAGGCCGGATCGACCCAGGCCGAATATGGCGACGCGCTTGCCTGCAAAGCCTTTGACCGGAATCACGGCGAGTCCCTTATCTGATCTTGAGCGTGGCCAGACCAAGCATGGCCAGCATGGCGGCGACGATCCAGAAACGCACGACAACGGTGGATTCCGCCCATCCCAGCTTCTCGAAATGGTGGTGAATCGGCGCCATCAGGAAGACGCGCTTCTTGGTCAGTTTGAAATACCCCACCTGGATCATGACCGAAAGGGCTTCAACGACAAAAAGCCCGCCGATAATGGCCAATACGATCTCGTGCTTGACCGCCACGGCCACCGCGCCCAGTCCGCCGCCGAGCGCCAGCGAACCGGTGTCGCCCATGAAAATCTTGGCGGGCGGCGCATTGTACCACAAGAAGCCCATGCCGCCGCCGATAATAGCCGCGCAGATCACCGCCACCTCGCCCGCGCCGGGCACATAGTGAACGATCAGATAGTTGGCGAAGACGAAATTGCCGACCAGATAGGCGATCAGCGCAAAGGCGCCCGCCGCGATCATCACCGGCACGATGGCCAGACCGTCGAGACCGTCGGTCAGATTGACCGCATTGGAGGCGCCGACAATCACCACCGCGCCGAACACGATATAGAACAGTCCCATGTCCCAGATGAAGTTCTTGAACACCGGCACGACCAGCGAGGTCGCCAGATGCGGCGCGTCCGGCGGGGCGGGCGAATAATACATGATGACCAATACCGCCGCGACGGCGATGGCGATCTGCGCGATCAGCTTCTGAATCGAGGTCAGGCCCACAGAGCTTTGTTTGGTCACCTTAGCGTAGTCATCGATGAAGCCAAGCACGCCATAGGCCATGGTGACGCCGAACACCACCCAGCCGCTGGCCGAATGCGGATCGGCCCACAGGATCGAAGCCACGGCGATGCCGGCCAGGATCATCAGACCGCCCATGGTCGGCGTGCCCTTCTTGGTCAGCAGATGGCTCTGCGGGCCATCTTCACGGATCGGCTGACCTTTGCCCTGCCGCGCGCGCATCCAGCGGATAAAGCGCGACCCCATCGCTACGGCGACGGCCCAGGAGGTGACCATAGCCAGAAAGATGCGCACCGTCTGGTAGCGCATCAGATTGATCAGCGGAACGTGCTGATGCAGGCCGGAAAGATGTTCATACAAAAGATAGAACATAACAGTCTATTGTCTTTCTTAACTATTTTCCACCGCCAACAAAGCCTTGGCGATCAGAGCGGCCTTGGAGCCGTTAGAACCTTTGATCATAACCGTATCGCCCGCATGCAGATTATTCAGCACATCCACGCTCAATTCCATAGCGGTTTCGCGCCAGACGCCGCGCATGTCCGACGGCAGAACATCCCAAAGCGCCTTCATTAGGGGGCCTGCCAGAAAAACCTGCGCCACCGACGCCCGTTCTAACGCCTCAAGCAAGCCCACATGCTGCGCCTCGGCGTCAGCGCCCAGTTCTAACATGTCTGTTAGAACGGCAATCTTACGACCGTGTGACTCGCTTGCAATTTCACGCTCTCCTAGACTTTGCAGCGTGGCGCGCATCGATACCGGATTGGCGTTATAACTTTCATCTATGATGGTCAGCCTGCCGCCGCGAAACGGACGTTCGACCACCTTGCCGCGCCCCTCCAGCGTCTCGAAGCTTTCGAGCGCCGCTAAGGACGTATCCAGATCGACTTCCAGCGCCTCCAGCAGCAACAGCGACGCCAGCGCATTGACGGCCTGATGTCGTCCCGTATGCGACAAGGAAAAGGCGATGTCGCGGCCATGATAGCGCGCTTCGATCTGCGCGCGGTCACCCAGAATGCGATGCGCGATCAGTTGCGCGTCGACGCCGCCCTGCTCGCCAAAAGCGGCCACCAGAGCGCCGGCGCCGCGCGCTTCGCTCGACAAAAACTCAAACCAACGATTATCGGCGTTCAAAATCGCCAGACCGCCCGGAGTCAGACCATCGAAGATTTCGGCCTTGGCGCGCGCCACCCCCGCTTCGCCATCGGGAAAATTTTCCGTATGCACGGCGCCGACCGTGGTGATGACGACCGCGCGCGGCTCGACAAACTCAGACAGAGGGGTAATCTCATCGGCGTGGTTCATGCCGATCTCGAATACGGCGCGCATCGTGTCGGCGGGCATGCGCGCCAGGGTCAGCGGCACGCCGATATGATTGTTAAAGCTCTTGACCGCCGAATGCGCCTTACCGGCGCGGCGCAGGCCCTGCATCACCATCTGGGTCACGCTGGTCTTACCGACGCTGCCTGTGACCGCGCCCCTGCAGCAGTCGGGCGCACGGTCGCGCGCAAATACGGCCATATCCTCCAGCGCCTTCTGCACATCGGGAACCAGCAGGCACGCGCCCCCCTCAAGCGGTCGCTTCACCACCGCAATGGCGGCGCCGGAGGCAAAAGCCTGCGGGACGAAATCGTGGCCGTCGCGCGCGCCCTTCAAGGCCAGAAACACATCCCCCGGAGCAAGGGCGCGGCTGTCGAAAGTCACGCCATTCGCAATCTGCGCCGCGTCGTCCGTCAGTCCCGTCAAGGTGCCGCCGGTGGCCTGCGCCAACTCCGCAAAGGTCCAAAGGGGCCGTTCCGCCATAGATATATCCTGCTACGCGATGCAAAGCGTCATTGAACCCGACTCAGGCGATTAGGCAAGCTTCGTTTCGTTAATAGACGAATGGCGCTAATAGACCGGGCAACTCATCCAGGCATAGGGACGCGCCCATTGCACGCCCATCGACCTGGCGATGACGAAGCCGTGCGATTCCGCCGGACCGTTATTGACCGGCGCACAGTTGCGCAGGCTGACGGCGGGCGCATAGACTGTGTCGCGTTTCGCCAGCAGCGCGCCGTCCTTGCTCAGGCTGACGCGCGCGACGTCATAGCTGATATAGCCGCCGTCATAGAGGTGGTCGTCGAGGCGCGCGGTCTGATTCAGCACCACAACCCAGGCCGATGTCTGGCGCGTACGTTGCAGATAGTCGCGCGCCTGATCGAAGCAGCCATCCGGCGATTTTTCGTCGCGGTCGCGCCAGCGATGCTGGGCGCAATCGACGATAAACATATCCTGGCCATAGGCCTCATAGGTGTCGGCGGGAACCGGCGCCAGAGGAGCGCCGCAACGGTTCAGCGCCTTCTCTGTAATATAGAGCCCGTCTTCGCCCGGTTCGACGTACCAGCGGATGGCCTCGACCGGCGAACAACCGTCCACTGTCGTCATCAGCGATTTTTTGAACCAGCGGCTGTCGGCCTTGAACTTGGTTTCGCCCTTGCGTTTCAGCACCCATTGCTCAACGGCGTCATCGCCTAATACGTCGCCCGCCCGCGCTGGCGCCTTGGTTGCGATCAGGTCGAGTTCCTTTTCGTCGGGATGGCTCTGCAAGTAACGCACGCCCGCTTCGGCGCACCAGTCGGTCTTGACGCTGAATTGCGGGTCGCACGATCCAGGCTGGGCCAGATAGCGGCGCTGACCTGCGACGCGTTGCATTTCCGTGACATGCCAGCCGTCGGCGCCGGAAGGGATGACCTCGCCTTGTGGCGCATAGGGGCCATGCGGCGCGCGCGGGCCGCCGCCGCAACTGACGATCTGGCTTTCGACCGCGACCGGCGCGCCGTTGCGGCTGCCGATCCCGTAGCCGACCTCCTCGTCGCTCAGCGCAAAGCAATCGCGCGGAACGCTCAGATTCGAGGTGGGAAGCGCTAAAGCCTGCGCATGCGCGCCCTGAGCGTCGCGCCAGACCGTATAGAGGGTGAAATCACGACCGTAATCGCCCGAAACCCGGTCGCCATTCTGCGCAGGGCGCGCCAGCATCAGCACGCGTGACGGAATCGCATTGAGCGCGATTCCATCAAGGCACGGCCCGTCGGAAAGAGGCGCAGTCTTACACCCTGGCCTGGCCGTCACCAGCGGCAGGGCGTCGCCCGTGACTTCGCGCGCCTCGCCGAAGACGGCCGGTTTGATCAGTCGAGGCGCGATGTCCTGCGCGTACGACAGGGACGGCGCGACCAGACCCAAGGCCAGCAAACCGACAGCGATATGACGCAACATCCCGCCCTCCCAAACGACCCGTTTGACAAGACATAGCCCGTATCGGTGGCTATGTTCAACCCTTGGCCGGATTAAGCGCTCAACGCTTCGCGCACCACTGCGACGTCGTCAAACGGCAGCACCTGACCCGCGACGATCTGCCCCTGCTCGTGCCCCTTGCCCGCCACCACCAGCACATCGCCGGTTTTCAGGCCCACTACCGCCTCGAAGATGGCGGCGCGACGGTCGCCGATCTCGATGGCGGTCTTGTCCATGCCGCCCAGCACCTCGGCGCGGATCGCCGCCGGGTCTTCGCTGCGCGGATTGTCGTCGGTGACGATGGCGCGGTCCGCAAATTGCGTCGCAATGGCGCCCATGAGCGGTCTTTTGCCGCGATCGCGGTCGCCGCCGCAGCCGAACACGCACACCAGCCTGCCGCGCGTATGCGGGCGCAATGCCTTCAGCACCGTCTCCAACCCGTCCGGCGTATGCGCATAATCGACATAGACCTCGGCGCCGTTCGATCGGGCGCCAACGCGCTCCAGACGTCCGCGCGCGCCCTTGAGCTGGCCCAGGGCAGCGATAACAGCGCCTGCGTCTTCGCCCGCCGCTATGGCCAGACCCGCAGCCACAAGCGCGTTCGACGCCTGAAACAGGCCCGCCAAAGGCAGTTTGACCTCATAGCGTTCGCCAAGATGTTCGAGATACAGAATCTGACCGTCAACGGTCAGATCGCGCCCGGTCATATTCAGGCCGCGCCCGCGTTCGCCGACCGCCATGACGCTGAGACCCGACAGGATCGACATGGCCGCAAAGGCGTTATAACTGTCTGAATCCGCATTTAAAACAGCGGTTTTCCCACGTGGCGTCAACTGTTCAAACAGACGTAGTTTGGCCGTGCGGTAAGCATCCATCGTCGCATGATAGTCAAGATGGTCCTGGGTCAGATTGGTGAAGCCCGCCGCCGCCAAAGACACCCCGTCCAGCCGCCTCTGGTCGATGCCGTGCGACGACGCCTCCAGCGCGACATGGGTGACGCCGTCCTGCGCCATCTGCGTCATGTAACGCGCCACATCGGCGGCGTCGGGCGTCGTCAGGCCCGGCGGCGTAATCGCGGTTTCCGTCCCGTCGGGGTTCTGACAGACGATGCCGAGCGTGCCGACGGAGGCTGATCTATGACCGAGCGTCGCGAAAATCTGACGACAGAAGGTCGCCACGCTGGTCTTGCCGTTGGTGCCGGTCACCGCCACGCAGGTCTTGGGCTGCGCGCCGTAAAACGCCCTGGCGGCCAGCGCATAGGCGCGGCGCACATCCGACACCGGCACCACCACGGAGTCGCCGCCTTCCACGCCGGAGCCGTCCGGCGCCAGAATCGCGGCGGCGCCCTGACGGATGGCTTGCGGAATGAAGTCGCGACCGTCCGCCTTGGCGCCCGGCAAAGCGCAGAACAATGTCCCGTCCGCGACCTTGCGGCTGTCCGCCGTCACGCCGGTGACGACGGGATCGCGGTCGAGATCGCGGCGCAGAATGTCGGAAAGACGCACGGCGCTCATCAGTCATCACCTCCGGTCACGTCGTCGGCCTGAACAGGCGCCTTGTCCCAGTTCGGGTTGCTGAATGCATCGACGACACGTTTCACGCCCAGGAAAGGCGCGATCCGCTCAATGACATGGCCAGCGACCGGCGCCGCGACATAGGCGCCCGTCTTAACCATGCTTGAGCTGGGCGAACCTTGGGGCGAGTCGAACATGACAAGCACCAGATATCGGTCGCTATCCACAGCTCCGTCGGTCGGGAAGACTGCGGCGAAGGAGGAGATGCGGTCACGGGTATATCGACCATTGACCGGCTTCTGCGCCGTCCCGGTCTTGCCGCCGACGCGCAGGCCCGGCACATTGGCGCGCGTGCCGGTGCCTTTCAGCACATTGTCGCGCATCAGGTCCAGCATGGTGCGCGTAGTCGCGGCTGACATGACCCGCGTTCCCGGCAATGGCGAAGTTCCGTCGTATTTACGGATGGTCAGCGGTCGCAAATAGCCGCCATTCAGCACCGCGCCCGCCGCCTCGGCGTAAGACATGGGCGTGATCGCCATCGACTGACCGAAGGCGCTGGAGGCGAGGCTGTTTTCCGACCAGCGGCGCGGCAGGATCGGCGGCGCCGGCTCGCTCAGTTCGGAATCCGCCGATCGGAACAGACCCAGCTCCTGATAATAATGCGTCATCCGGTCGGCGCCGACGGCAAGGGCGATGCGCGACGTGCCGATATTGGATGAGCGGATAAACACGTCTTCCAGCGTCATCAATTGATCGGACTGCTCATCGTCGTGAATCTTGCGCGTGCCCAGAACCAGAGGCTGGCGACCGTCATAGGTGGCGCTCATCGAGGTCGCGCCAGTATCGAGGCCAATGCCGATGGAGACAACCTTGAAGATCGAGCCAACTTCAAAGCGGTCAACGGCGGCGTGGTTGCGGCGCTGGTCATCCGTAAAAGCGGCTGGCTTGTTCAGATCGAAGTCCGGCCATGACGCCAGACCGAGGATTTCACCCGTGCGCACATTGGTCACGATGCCGACCGCATGCAGGGCGCGTTGATCGACCGCAGCGGCGCGCACCTCGTTTTCCAGCGCGCCCTGAACGCGCAGATCCATGGCCAGTTGCACCGGCTGATCGTGGACGGCCTGCGCCACGATCTGATCCTGCAGGGCTTTTTCAGCGCCCGACATGCCGCCGCCGCCGCGCATGGTCATGCCGATATAGGCCGCGCCGGTATTGCCGAGCGGATAGTCGCGCACGCGGTGCGGCTCGAAGGTGACGCCGGGCAGGCCGTAGGATAAAAGGCGCTGGCGATCGCCCTCATCGATATGGCCGTTCAGCATGACGCGGCTGTGGCCATTGAATATCTTGTCGATCTGGTCGCGGTCGTCGGGGAATATCTGGACCAGTGCGGATCTCACCAGACCGCGGTCCTGGCCAGTCATGTCGCGCGGGTCGACGAACATGTTGTAGTCATTGACGTCTGTGGCCAACAGGCGGCCATTGCGATCCACCAGTTGCGCGCGCGCATTCGGCTCGCCGGTAATCGCCGTCATGCGGTCATTGTCGCCGGACAGCGAACCGCGGGCGGCGAAAGCGCCCAGACAGACATAGGCGAAGCCGAGTCCGACCAGGATGACGAAGATGCGCATGCGCGCGCTTGACGCCTTGGCGTCGGAGGCGTTGGCGCGCTCGAAGGCGTGTTCGACCTTCCAGACGCGGTCGGCGACCCATTGAAAGCCGGATTGGGTAGATTCGAAGATCGACAGACTCATTGCGCGCCTCCCGATATCGTCACAGGCGCAGGCGCAGCGGCGCCTGCCGTAATCAGGTTATCGACCGACGGGGCGGGCGGCGGGGGGA
>DATMTF010000367.1:0-12011 GCA_035565015.1 Asticcacaulis sp.
TTCCCGTTTGCGTTTACCCCCTCCGGCTCAGGAGCAGCCGGAAAGACTTGCCAGGGAGAAGAGTGTCCATGAAGCCCGCCTTCTATACGAACCCCCGCGCCCAGCGCGCCGCCGTCCTTCTGGGCGGCGCCTCGCTGCTGGCCATCGCCATGCTCGCCGCGCCCGCCTTCGCGCAGGACGCCGCCGCGACGACGCCCGCTCCGGACGATTCGACCGTCGTGGTCGTCACCGGCCAGCGCGCGCAGCTTAAAAGCGCGCAGAAGATCAAGAAAGACTCTGACGTCATCGTCGATTCCGTCACCGCCGTCGACATCGGCGCCCTGCCGGACCGCTCCGTCGCCGAAGCGCTGCAACGCATTTCGGGCGTCACCATCCAGCGCGCCGCCGAGCCGAACGATCCGATCCGCATGACCGCCGAAGCCGGCGGCGTCGAAATCCGCGGCCTGTCCTGGGTGCGCTCCGAACTGAACGGTCGCGACATCTTTTCGGCCAAAAACGGTCGCGGCCTGAGCTGGGGCGACGTGTCGTCGGACCTGCTGGCTGGCGTCGATGTGTTTAAGAATCCGTCCGCCGACATGGTCGAAGGCGGCATTGGCGGCACGGTCAATCTGCGCACCCGCCTGCCCTTCGACTCGAAAAAGCAGGTCATAGCCTTCACCGTCGATAATACGCGTGGCGACTTGCAGCAGAAGGATCACCAGTCGGGCAGCATCCTGTATTCGAACCAGTGGGACACCTCGATCGGCAAGGTCGGCGCCCTGTTCAACTATTCGATGGTCGACGAAGGCAATATGACCAACGTGATCGCGGTCGACCGTTACAATCCCGAAACGACCATCGACGGCAAGAATGTGCTGGTTCCCAACACGATGGGCTGGCGCACGATCGAATGGAATCAGAAGCGCACCGCCGCCTACGCCGCTCTGCAATGGCGTCCGAACGATGCGTGGGAATTCACCCTGACTGCGCTGAACGCCAAGGCGGTCCCGAAAAACACCGAATACAATGTCGGCTTCTATAACGACAGCGGCGAAATCACGACGCTGACGCAGAACGTCTATGACAGTGACGGCAATGTCGTCGGCCAGGAAGCGACCCCGTCGGCGGCGACCTATAAGTACGACTCCAACGGCGTGTTCCAGAGCGGCACAGTCTATGGCGCCGGCATCACCTCCAACACCCGCTACGGCGAAGACCATAATGAAACCAGCGACATCGCCCTGCATGCGCGCTGGGTTGCGTCCGATCGCCTGACCCTGGCCGCCGATCTGCAATATGTGCGCTCGACCTCCAAAGTCTTGTCCAACACCGCCTTCATGCAGGTCGCCGACAAGCCGGACGCCACCATCGACATTTCCGGCGCCCTGCCGGTGATCAGCGTCTCGAACGAAGCTACGGTCGCCGATCCGTCGGAATACTGGTGGGCCGCCGCCATGGACCATGTCGAGGACAATTCCGGCAAGGAGCTGGCGGCGCGCATCGACGGCGATTACGACATCGACGCTGGCTGGCTCAAGGACTTCAAGTTCGGCGTCCGCGCCACGGACAAGAATTATGACACGCGCCAGTCGGGCTACAACTGGAGCGCCCTTTCCTATCAATACTGGGGCGCGCCCGGCGCGGGCGCCTATCCGGTTTACGGCTCGGACACCGGCGCAGACACCTATTCGGTGCGCGATTTCTCGAACTTCATGAATGGCGCGGTGCCGGTGCCCGGCACGGTCGTCTTCCCGTCGGCTCAGATCGTCAATCAGGGCACGGCGCACACCTACGACATCCTGAAGTCGACAGAAACCGCAGGCTGGGGCTGGACGCCGCTTTCGACCGACTATTCGGCCTATGCGGCTTCGGGCGGCCTGAATTTCCAGAAGGAAAAGACCACCGCTATCTACGGCCTGTTGAAGTTCGGCCATGACGTCAATCTGGGTGGTTCGGAACGCGCCATCGACGGCAATATCGGCGTGCGCTATGTAGAAACCAAATCGACGGGCGCCAGCTATATCGTCATGGCGGCGCCGACCGTCATCACCAGTCAGTGCAACGCAAACTGCACCGAGTTCAACAACTACCTCGCCTTCGCCAGCGGCGGCTTCACCCAGCCCTATAACGGCGGACGCAACTATTCGAACGTGCTGCCGAACCTGAACGTCCGTCTGAAATGGAACGATCAGTTGCAGTTCCGCTTCGGCGCGTCCGAAGGCATGGTGCGTCCGGACATGGCGTGGCTGAACCCCTATTCGTCGCTGGGCGCCACGGTTTACTGGAGAGGTACGGACGGCAAGACTTTCGACCATGCCGACTATACCGGCACGGGCGGCAATCCGAACCTGAAGCCGATCACGGCGGCGCAATATGACTGGACCGGCGAATGGTACTTCGCGCCGACCGGCAGCCTGACCGTGGATCTGTTCTACAAGAAGCTGAAGAACTACATCTATTCTGGCACGTCCGAAGAGACCTACACCAATAACGGCCAGACCCTGACCTTCGATGTAACCCGTCAGCAGAACGGCGATGTCGACGGCACGGTCAAGGGCTATGAACTGGCCTATCAGCAGTTCTATGACGCCCTGCCCGCGCCGTTCAACGGTCTGGGCCTGCAGGCCAACTACACCCATATCGACTCGTCCGGCGGCCGCAATTCCGGCTCCACCAATGGCAGCAGCCTGAACGCCCTGCCGCTGGAAGGCATGTCGCCGGACAGCTACAATGTCGCGCTGATGTATGAAAAGTACGGCATTTCGGCGCGTCTGGCCTATAACTGGCGCTCGACCTATCTGTACACGACCTCGGCGGCGAATGTGAACCGACCGCTGTGGTCGCAGTCGTTCGGCCAGGTCGACGGCTCGGTCTTCTACACGATCAACGACCACTACAAGATCGGCGTGCAGATCACCAATCTCGGCCACTCCACCACCCGCCAGCTCGTCTCGTCCGATCTCGACAATCCGCTGGTGCGTGAATTCTACTCGGCGATCAAGACCGACAAGCGCATCTCCTTCGTGCTGCGCGGTCTGTTCTAAACCGGGGTTCGTTTCGAGCGGAGCGGGCCTCGCCCGCTCCGGTTCGAGCATGGCGAAGCTTCGCCGTTTCTCGACCTGGACCCTCCGGCGCAAACCGGAGGGTTCTTTTTTGGCGCGCCTTCGTTTCAGGGTTATGATAGGCCGCCCGCACAACAGGCCCGCCGGGGAGTCCGCATGCCCGAACCGATCCGTAAAATCATCATCGCCGGCGGCGGAACCGCCGGATGGATCGCCGCCGCCGCCCTGCGCGCGGGGCTGGCCAAAGAGGTCGATATCCTGCTGATCGAATCCGAGGACATCGCCACGATCGGCGTCGGCGAAGCCACGATTCCGACCATCCGGGTCTTCAATGAGCATGTCGGCATCGACGAACTGAGCTTTATCCGCGCCACCGAAGCCACGTTCAAGCTCGGTATCGAGTTCGTCGGCTGGGGCCAGGACGACAACCGCTATTTCCACCCGTTCGGCGATTATGGCGGAACGCACGAGGGCATAGCCGCGCATCAGATCTGGCGGCGTTTGAATCTGGCGGGCGACGAAACGCCGCTGGAAGCCTACAGCATCGGCACGCAACTGGCCTATGCGGGCAGGTTCTTCCCGCCGAATCCCGATCCGCGCTCGCCGATGCACGACTATTCCTACGCTTTCCATTTCGACGCCGGACTTTATGCGCGCTTCCTGCGCCAGGTGTGCGAGCAGCGCGGGGTGCGGCGGATCAACGCGAAAATCACCGGCGTCAATCTGCGCGCCGGAGACGGATTTATCGACAGTTTGACGCTCGACGACGGGCGCACCCAGGCCGCCGACCTGTTCATCGACTGCACCGGCTTTCGCGCCCTGCTGCTGGGCGAAGCGCTGGGCGTCCCCTTTATCGACTGGTCCAACTTCCTGCCGGTCGACCGCGCCTGGGCCGTGCCGACGCGCAAGCCCGCCGCCTCGCCGCATCTGACGCCCTTCACCCGTTCGACCGCGCGCGAAGCCGGCTGGCAGTGGCGCATACCGCTGCAACACCGCACCGGCAACGGCCATGTCTTCGCCTCCGCCTACACGAGCGATCAGGACGCGCTCGACGTCCTGTTGCAAAACCTCGACGCCGCGCCGCTGAAAGACCCGATGTTGATCCGTTTCAAGACCGGACATCGCAGGGTCTACTGGGAAAAGAACTGCGTCGCGGTCGGCCTGTCCACCGGCTTTCTCGAACCGCTGGAATCGACCTCGATCAACTTTATCCAGAACAGTGCGATCCGCCTGCTGGAGCTGTTTCCGGCGAAGGATTTCGACTCTTATCTGCGCGACGAATACAATCTGCGCAATCAGGCGTCTTACGACTATGTGCGCGATTTCATCATCGCCCATTACTGCCTGAACGACAAACCCGGCGACCTGTGGCGCGACTGCGCGCATATGGCCCTGCCCGACGACCTGCAATGGAAGCTGGAGTTGTACAAACGCCGCGGCGAGGTTCTGGTGCGCAAGTTCGACCACTTTCATGAGCCGTCGTGGATTTCGATCTATCACGGCCATGGTCTGCGCGCGGCGGCTTATGATCCTCTGGCCGATCGCATTCCGCTGGAGACCCTGAGCGAGATGATGCGCAAGCGGCGCGAACAGATTGCGCAGGTTATCGCCAAACTGCCGCGCCACGAGGACTTTATCCGCCAGCACTGCGCTTCCGAAGCGTTCGCAATCGCCTGATGCGCGCGGACCTTTCGACGGAATCAGATTCCTGCGTTGCCGAACCGGCGACCGGACGAAACCAGAAGCCGACAGGACTGTTAAAGCACGTTTTACGATAGTTATTTGGTTAAATTATCGTTAAGGTGGTATGAAACTTGAAGAGGACGGTCATGTCCTTCCGGCCTGTGCCGGAAGCGGACACGGGTCTGACTTCGGGTGATCATCATGACGGCGCAACCTGTTTCCTCCTCTGTGGCTCTGAAGACAGATGTGGCGATCGACGCCGACATTCTGGTCCTGGGCGATGGCTTTGCCGGTCTTTTGACTGCTTTAGCTCTGTCCGAAGGCGAGCGGCGGATCGTCATTATCGCCTCGCCGCGCGCCAGGGGGATTAATCTGTTGCTTTTTACCCCAACGCAGGCGCAGAAGCTGGCGGCGCTAACCGGCAAGCGGGCGACCCTGCTGACCGAATTCGGCGACAGCGGCGTTGAGGAGGCGAATCTGATCGACGCCCTGCGCGCGGCCTGCCCCGAAACCGTTCGCCATATCGAAGGCGATGTCGCGCGCATCCTGCCCCATCGCCAGACGCCGCAGGTCGAGCTGAGCGACGGACGCCGCGTCTCAGGCCGGTTGCTCGTCATCGCCACGACGCCGTCGCCTGAATTGTTTTCGGCTCTGGGCCTGCGCCGCTACGTCATGTCCGAGGCGCACCTGCACCGGATCTGCCTGAAGCTGGCGCCGCGCGGCGACCTGACGGCGCCGGACGCCTTCGCCATCCCTGTTCCCGGCGGAGGACAGGCGCGCGTCTTTCCCCTGCTCGATTCGCCCGGCGCGCTCGGCCTTGAACTGCATCTGTACGATCCGTCCGACAGCGAACGGCTGCGCGCCTTCAGGACCATGCCGGAAACGGCCCTGTTCGCCGCCCTGCCGCATCTGAAAGACCGTTTGTCCGGCTATCGTGTGCAAGGGACGGCGCAGTTGCGCGTCTGCGACCTCTATGACGTCGCCCGTCCTTCGCGCAGCGGCCTCGTTCTGATCGGCCAGGCGCGACGCGGCGATTGCCCCGCCATTGACGACATGCGCCTGCTTGACGATCTGGAAGCCTTGCAGCGTCTTGCGCCGCAATGGCTGGAACAAGGCGCCGACCTGCACCGGCTGGATGCTTTTTATGACGATGAGGCGCGCCGCAGGCGGGAGGCCGTCGCGCATCGCCACGCTATGCTCATGCGCCGCGCCGCTGTCGAACCCGGTCCGTTGCAGCGGCTGCGCCGCGCGCTGTCGCGATCCGCCGCCGCGCCGCAACCTGCATCCAGCCTGCGGTCCGGCCAAAGGGTGCGGGTGCGCAACGCGGTCGAGATTCTGGCGACGCTGGACGCCGACGGTCGGCTGGAGGGCCTGCCCTTCATGCCGGAAATGGTCGCGCAGATCGGCGCGATCAAAACCATCCGCAGCCGCGCCGGACGCGCCTGCGTCGAAGGCGAGGGGCTGCGCGGCATGAATAACGCCGTCTTTCTCGATGAAGCCCGCTGCGACGGCGGCCATCATGAAGGTTGCCAGCGCGGCTGCGACGTCTTCTGGAAGACGGCCTGGCTCAGCATCGATCTGACGCCCACCCTGGTTGACGCTGCCGAGCGCGCGGCGCGGTTGCGGCTTCTGCATCTGGCGACCCGGCGCGGCGATCGGTATCTGTGCCAGTCCACGGCCTTGAGCGTCGCGACCTATCCCCTGTCGCAAATGCACACCGGCGCCCTGCTGCGCGAAGCGGTTCAGGGCGATATGAGCCTCGTCCAATTGCTGCGCCTGGCGCGCCGCGCCCTGATCAACAAGACGCGCCGTCTGTTCGGCCTGCCGGAACTGGATCTGATCGTCGGCGAGCCGGGTAAGAAATCGCGCGGCGCGCTCGATCTCAAACCCGGCGACTGGGTGCGCGTGCGCGACGCCGAGGCGATCCGCGCCACGCTCGATCCGTCCTCGCGCAATCTGGGCCTCAGCTTCGAGCCGGAAATGGCGCTGGCCATCGGTCAGGTGCGGCAGGTCGATCAGGTCGTCACGCGCATCGTGCATGAAATCACCGGCAAGATGATCGGCCTGACGCGCACCGTGACGCTGAAAGGGCTGGTATGCGAAGGCGTCTGCGCCAAGCATTGCCCGCGCGCTAACCCCTTATTTTGGCGCGAGGCGTGGCTGGAGCGCGTCGCCGCGCCGGATCAGGTTTCGGACAGCTCCTCCTCCCAGTCCTGACCGCCGTAGAAGGCGCGCAGGAAGATCACCGCTTCGTCCGTGACCAGAAACAGCAGGGTCACGCGGCCCTCGAAGCTGATGACGCGCAGATCCTGGCGGATATCGTCGCGCCGGGTTCCGCGCTGGGCGGCGAGATCGAACTTGCGGCAGTAGGCTTCGATCCTTTGGACGTATCGCAAGGCCAGCGACGGACTCGTTTTGAGTTTGATCCAACGATAGATGTTGACGAAGTCGCGGCGTAAGGTCGGTGACAGGATAACCTTTCTACGTTTCATTCCGCCGCCTGTTCAGGCGCGCTTTCAAGCGCTTCGATATCCGCATAGATTTTTGCGAACGCCTCGTCGATCGGCAGGGCGCGCTCCGGATGCGCCATATATTCGTCATAGGCTTTGGCGCCCTCCTCGCGGATGAATTTTTCCAGCGCAGCGGCGTGGCGCTGTTCGCGGCGCAGGCTTTCGCGGATGACTTCGGAGGCGTTGGCGTATTGGCCCGACGCGACCTGCGCTTCGATGAAGGCTGCCTGTTCTTTGGTCAGGCTGATGGTCTTCTTGACGATGTTCGACATGGCGCGGGACTCCTGTTTTCACACTTAGTCATACTATAACACGTCCCGCGCCCTGCCACTATGTTTAGAGTTTGAGCAGAACCTCGGCGATCTGCACGGCGTTGAGCGCGGCGCCCTTGCGCAGATTATCGCCCGCCACGAACAGGACGAGGCCGTTGTCGGCGGACGGGTCACGACGCACGCGGCCGACCTGCACCGGATCGCGGCCGGTGACGGCCAGAGGATTGGGCGCTTCAGCGATCTCGACGCCCGGCGCCCCCTTCAGCAGGTCCAGTGCGGCTTCGGGCGACAAGGGACGCTCGAACTCGGCGTTGATCGACAGAGCGTGGCCAGTGAAGACCGGCACGCGCACGCAGGTCGCGGCGACCTTGAGGCCGGGGATGTTTAAAATCTTGCGGCTTTCGTCGCGCAGCTTCAGCTCTTCCTCGGTGTAGCCGTCCTCGCCCAGCACATAGTTGAGCGGCACGACATTGTAGGCGATGGGCGCGACCCATTTGCGCAAGGGGCCAAGATCGACCGCCCGTCCGTTCTTCGCCAGCGCTTCTATGCCCTCTCCGCCCGCCAGAATCTGATCGCGCAGCACCTCTATACCCTCAAGGCCGCCGCCCGACACCGCCTGATAGGTGCTGGCGACGAGGCGCTTTAAGCCCGCCGCGTCGTGCAGCGGCTTCAGCACGGGCATGGCGGCCATGGTGGTGCAGTTGGGGTTGGCGATAATGCCTTTGGGGATGCGGTTCAGGGCTTCCGGATTGACCTCAGCCACCACCAGCGGCACGTCGGGATCGCTGCGCCAGGCCGAGGAGTTGTCGATGACCACAGCGCCCGCCGCCGCGACCTTCGGCGCCAGCGCCTTTGAAGTCGAACCGCCTGCCGAGAAGAAGACGATGTCGAGGCCCGCATAGTCCGCGGTCGCCGCGTCTTCGACCACAATGTCGCGGCCCCTGAAGGACAGGAGCTGGCCCGCCGAGCGCGCCGAAGCGAACAGGCGCACCTTTGCGGCGGGAAAGTCGCGCTCGGCGAGGATGGACAGCATCATGCTGCCGACGAGGCCGGTGGCGCCGACGACTCCGATATTGGGTCCGATATTGGGTCCGATATTAGGTTGGGATTGCATAGGTTCACGTCTCCTGAAAATGTTCAGCGAGCGCGAGGGTGTCGGACTTGGGAAAGTTCAGACCGGCCCCGCGTCATCGCGAGGCTTGGTCCGATCAGCGCTTAGACCCGCACGACCGAACCGCCCCGCTGAAAGCAGGTCGGCTTCTTTGTCGTTTTTGTCATTGGCGTCATGGACATGGCGCGGGGTCATACAGGGGAATGAAGGCGCTGTAAAGCGCGACCTGACATGCGCCTCACGGCGGGTCAGGGGTGAAATAGTCCATGCCGTAGGTCTGGATCCAGTGTTGCAGGCGCGGACAGTTATAGAATCGATCATTTGGATCGTAGCGCGCGCCGCCGGGCCACCAGCCGCAATCCTCGGCGATGTCGAAGTCCTGCTGTTCGTCCTGGGTGGCCGCGATGATCTCCCAGATGTCGCGGTCCTCTTCGCCGGGCAGGGGGATGCAGTTGATATTTTCGATGCGGAAATCCGGATCGCTGGGCAGGCGGTCATCGCGGCCCGTGGCGTCGTCCCAGTCGCTGAAAAGGATGGTAAAATCCTTATCCTCATAGCGTCTGGGCCCGGATCGACTGGGCGTCTTGTAAAGCTGGCGCAGCAGGGCCTGCATCGTGAGGGCGCAGCGCTGGGCGCGGGCGGCTTCGATGGGGGTCTGCGGCCTGTCGATGCGCTCAACGGCGTCGAGCAGGCGGTCGGCGCAGGCGCGTAAGGCGTCGCGCACGGTGGGCGCGGCCTCCCCCCTCCCACCGCTTCGCGGTCCCCCCTCCCCGTAAACGGGGAGGGATGAAGCGGTTGCTTCCTCGCCTGACTTCGGCGCGGACGCTGCGGGCAGGCTCGCCAGCGCCTTGTCCGCGGTCTGGAGGGCGCGGGCGGCGTGGGTGGCTTCGACATAGGTTTGCGGCGCCGGCATGTCGTGCAAACGCTGGGCAATGTCTTCGGTAAAGGCGCGCAGGCGCAACAGCCGCGCCTTAAGCGCCGCCCCGTCCGCCTCAACCTGTTCCGCATATGTCATCGCATCAGGATAAGGGCGTTTTGGAGAGAGGGGATAACTGAGCGGAAAGAATGAAGCGTTAGCGCGCTAAAAACAAAACGCGGCCCGACGAACCGGGCCGCGTTTTTTCAGAGTCTCAAACGATCTGAGATCAGATCAGCTTGATATCGACCGCAGCGGTCTTGCCGCGTTCGGTTTGCAGTTCGTAGGACACCTTCTGGCCATCGGCCAGGCCTTGCAGGCCGGCGCGCTGAACCGCCGAGATGTGAACGAAAACGTCGTTACCGCCGGCGGCGGGTTGGATAAAGCCGAAGCCTTTTGTCGAGTTGAACCATTTGACCGTACCTTCGGCCATGTGCGCTCTCCTTATGATCGAGCCGTTATCGAGGCGCGGCGGGCAAGCCCGTCGCAAACAATCGTGTGTCTCGGTAGCAGCAGATCGAAACCAGAAAGCGTCGGGAAATGCGCCCGATGCAGTCCAATCCCCTTTAGCGTAGGCAGCCAGAGTAACGGATTGTCGCGGCATTAAGACAGTGGTTCTCCTTTTGGTCAAATGAATTCGGGACCAGAAGGCCCCGGATCGCGCGCATGTTACCGCGCCGCAGCGGAAAAACCTCGCTCTTAGCGGGCGTTTCTCCTTGATTTTGGCGCGGCGGCGCGCTGAATCATCGCAACGAGTCCACTCGCGTACAGGCGCCATGCAAACCCAGTCCCTGACGACCTTTCTGCTCCGCACGGCGCTGACCCTGCCCGCTCCGGTCCTGCGCCTGTTGTCAGGCGGGGCGGTCGTTTACGAGCAGGGACGCACGCTGGACCCGGAGTTCCAGTTCCTGTGGCGCACCGGCCTCAGCGACCGCAATGGCCGTCCGCGTCTCGGCGTCGCCGGGCGTCCGCTGGACGAAGCGCGCGCGGACTGGCGCGAGATGGCGGCGCGCTTTGCGACCGCGACGGGAGCGCGCGTGCAGGTGGACGCCATCGGCCATGCCGGGGTCAGCGGGCTCCTGATCCGGCCCCTGCATATCGACGACGACATGCCGCTCATGGTCTTCTTTCATCAGGGTGGCGGCGTGCTGGGCGGACCGGAGCTGAGCCGCGCCTTTGGCGGGCTGTTCGCTTTCACGGCGCATTGCCCGGTCTTTTTGCCCCATTACCGTCTGGCGCCGGATCATCGGTTTCCGGCGGCTCTGGAGGATGCGCGCCGGATCGCCGACTGGGCGCAGACCAACGCCTTTACGTTGGGCGCGCCATCGGGGCGCGTGGCGCTGGGCGGCGCGCTGACCGGGGCCGGGCTGGCGGCGCGTCTGTGTCTCGACTTGAAGCGCGATCTCAAGCCTCAGCCCGCCGGCCAATTGCTGCTGACGCCACTGCTCGACCTCGGCGATCCGGGCCTGCGCGACGCTGATAAGGGGTTATGGCCGCTGAATGGCGCCGATCTGAACGAGATAATCGCCAATTATGCGGGCGGCGGCCACAATCTCAGCGATCCGCGTTTGTCGCCGGGACGCGAAAAGCTGCTGGGCGGCCAGCCGGCCAGCCTGATCGTATCGGCGGGCTTCGATCCGACCGCCGCGCAGGCGGAAAGTTATGCGCGGCGGCTGCGCGGCGCCGGATGCGAGACGGTTTACCGCCGTTATGACAGCCTGCCTTTGGGTTTCGATCTTTTGTGCGGTCTGGCCGGATCGGCGCGCGCGGCGACGCTGGACATCGCCGGACTGTGGCGCGGCCTGATGCGCCTGCCGCGCAGCGCGTGAAAACGCCGCCCGGCGCATCGTAATCTTATCCGAGCGTCTTTCCTGACAGATTGCCCGCTTAACCCATTCATCGCACGTTCAGTGCGCATAACCTATCGTGCGTGACATAGGGATTACGGGCATCAACCGGGGCAGATTGGAAAGGACACGAACATGAAGCGCCTTTTGACCCTCGCCGCTGCAGCCGCTCTGATCGGCGGGACCGCCCTCGGCACAGCCGCCGAAGCCGCGCCGCAGCATCATTACGACCATGGCCGTTACGAGCATGGCGACCGTTACGACCACCGCCGCTACGATCATGACCGTTACGACCGTTATGATCGTGACCGTTATGACCGTTACGCCAACCATAGCTGGAGCTACGATCGCGGCTATCGCCATACGCACTGGCGTCGCGGCGGCTATGTGCCGCACGACTACTGGGGCCGCGGTCGCCGCATCGACTATCGCTACTATCATCTGCGCCGTCCGCCCTATGGCTATGAATGGCGCTATGTCGACGGCGACTATGTGATGGCCAGCATCGCGACCGGCCTGATCGCCTCGATCGTGCTGGCGCAGTAAGATCTGCGCTGTAAAAGAAGAAGCGGCTCCGCAAGGGGCCGCTTTTTTATTGGCTGATGACCTTGAGGACGCCCGCCTCGTCCAT
>DATMTF010000368.1:0-2299 GCA_035565015.1 Asticcacaulis sp.
CCTACCAGCCCAAGCCGCTTCAAGGCCACGCGGGCAAGGTTGACCTGTTCGGGAGACAACGGCAGGCCGTGGACCGCGGCGCCGTGGGTCAAAAGGGTATTGATATAGCCGATGTCGATCCCAAGTGTGACCGGCCCGGCACCTTCTTTGGCGCGCTCCTTGCCGAACTGAATAATCTTCTCACGGTCGAGGTTTTCGAAGCGGATCTTGCCAAGCTGGTTCTTCAACAATTCCAGGCTATACGCCTTTGATCGCCCCAGAACCTTGCCAACTTCCTTCATATCCTCGATATGAAGGTCGATCAGTGCGCCGAATGTCTTGACGTCGCCCACGTTTTTACGTGCCGGCGTCTTGCCGCTATCTATCTCGCTCTCGACACGCCTAGCCCAGGCTTCGGCGTCCTTCTTGAGCGCGAAGGTCTCGCTGAGCACGTGACCTTTGCGTCGAACCTGGACTCGCCATCGTCCGGAGTCTCGTTTCGTTAAGGTAGCCAATGGGATCGCTCCGGCGGGAACAAAACGGGTGCAGTGAGAGAACGTAAGCGGTAGTATTTGGTCGTATTTGAGTGCACCCGAGGCGTATTCGTTCTGGGTTTAGTCCTTTGAAGTTACTAGAAAAATGAATAAAAATCAAGCACATAGATTTAGTGTGGCGCCGATGATGGACTGGACGGATCGGCATTGTCGGGCATTTCATCGGGCGCTGACGAAGCAGGCCCTGCTCTATACCGAGATGGTGACGGCCAAGGCGGTGATCCATGGCGACCGGGAGCGTCTGATCGGGTTTGATCCGGTCGAGCATCCTGTGGCGTTGCAACTGGGCGGCTCCGATCCCGATGAGTTGGCGCAGTGCGCAAGGATCGCGGCGGACCGGGGCTATGACGAGGTCAATCTCAATTGCGGCTGCCCGTCTGACCGGGTGCAGTCGGGCGCGTTCGGCGCCTGTCTGATGCGTGAGCCGCAGCTTGTCGCCGATTGCATGCAGGCCATGCGCGAGGCGGCGCCCATTCCGGCGACCGTCAAGTGCCGCATCGGCGTGGACGATCAGGCGCCGCGCGAGGCGCTGTTCGCGCTGGTCGAAGCGTGCGAAAACGCAGGCGTGACGGCCTTTATCGTCCATGCGCGCAAGGCGTGGCTGCAAGGCCTGTCGCCGAAAGAGAATCGTGACATTCCGCCGCTCGATTACGAGCTGGTGTATGAGCTGAAGCGCGCGCGGCCTGATCTGACGATTGCGATCAATGGCGGTATCGGTTCACTCGATGAAGCGGAGGCGCATCTGGCGCAGGTCGATGGCGTCATGCTGGGGCGCGCGGCCTATCATGAGCCGGCGCTTTTGGGGCAGGCGGACCGAAGGATTTTCGGCGAAGCGACCGGCGATGTCGGGCCGTTCGCGGCGCTGGACGCCTATCGCCCGTACATGCAGGCCCAGCTTGAGGCCGGAACGCCGCTGTCGCACATGACGCGGCATATGCTGGGTCTGATGCACGGCTTACCGGGCGCGCGAGCGTTCCGGCGCATCCTGACCGTGGACTCAATTGCGCCGGGAGCAGGGCTTGAGGTGCTGGATCGCGCCGTGGACGCCGTGCGCGCGGCGCAGGACGCCGCCGAGGCGCGCCGCGAGACCTATGCCGCGGCTATGGGTGCAGGATAAGGCTTGAGGGCGTCGCCTCGAAGCGCGACAGCCGACCCAGATAGCTCATGCCGAGCAGGGAGGTCGTCAGACCGTCCTTCAGCACCAGGGCCTGCACGTCATGCACGGCGCTCTGGCCGACGGACACGCTGCTCAAGGTCACGGCGGCGGCTGACGTCGCGCCATTGGCGGTCGTGACCTTGCGGTTATAGACGAGAGATGTCGGATCGAAACCCAGGCGCTGGGCGTCCTGCGGCGTCAGAGCGACCACAGTTGCGCCGGTATCGACCAGAAAGCGCACCGCATGGGCGTTGACCGAGGCGTTGGCCCAGAAATGGCCGTCCGCCGCCTTGGGGATGGCGGTGACATGACTGTCGCTGACCGTGGCCGACAGATTGGTCACGGCGGCGCCAACGCTGGCGCTGGCGGCGCTGGCCGGGATTTCGGGATGGGGATCGAGCGACAGCACGCCGGTCCCCGCCAGAACGGCGCAGAAAATCGCGCTGCCCAGGACAATGGCCGATTTGATCATGCTGCGCTCCGTGCATATGCCCGGTCAGGGCCGCCCGTTTTGGGCCTCATCTCCGTTATGCCACAGGAGGGTTGCCGTCCGGTGAATCGCGGAAGAGATTTATAAAGCGATGTTTTTTCGATTTTCGACAAACGTGAG
>DATMTF010000369.1:0-2380 GCA_035565015.1 Asticcacaulis sp.
ATCCAGGCGTTTGCAGGCGTTCCGTCACTGGACCATGCGGTCTTTTCGTTATCGTCATGGCTGAAGGCCGCATCCTGCGCATTGGAGCCCGCCGTGATCGAGGCGACCGGGATCGTGGTTTGGAACGGGGTGAAAGACGGGGTCAGCGGCGTCGGACCGCGCGACAGGTCGGACGGCTGGTAATCGCTGGCGAAGACGCTGGACAAGCCGCCGACCGGCTTTGCAACCGCATGGCTTATCGTGTCGAGCGCCGCGGATTGCAGCCCGTCCGCCGTCGCCGTCAGATGCACCTGGCCCGCTTTCGTGGTCGCGCGGATCAGCACGCGGTTGACGCCCAGCTCGACCGGCAGATCGGTCGCCTCGACGCCATTGCTTGAATCCTTCTTGGCCGGATCGGACGGTCCTTCCATCTGCGCTATGCCGCCCTTCCAGACGGCGGCGCCAGTCAGGTGAAAATGAATCGTGTTGAAGGCGGTCGGCGCGCGCTGGCCATCCTTGTCGACCACCTCGACATCGACCAGCATCAGGTCGTCGCCATCGGCGGTGAAGCCGCGTGGTCCATAGTGGGGGGTCAGCCGGATTTTTGCGGGTTTTCCCGCTGTTTTTAGTGAATATTGCGATTTTTGCCCGTTTTTGTAGCTGGCGACCGCCGTCAACCCACCCGGCTCAAAATGCACATCCGGGAAGGTGAACAGGAAGCCGTCGCTCTTTTGACCCTGGCCGAGAGATTTGCCATTGAGGAACAGCTCAACCCTGTCGCCGTTGGACACGACATAGACTGGCTTGACGGTCCCCGCCGCATAGGTCCAGTGGCCGATAATATAGGTCGCCGGATCGTCGGAACTGACCCAGCCGCCCCACATGACGCGATGCGCGAACCAGGCGTCTTTCGGCAGCCGCACGGCGTCGAGCACGCCGGAGCGGCGATAATTGTTATCGCCGCGGAAGTGCGAATTTGAGTCGGTGAAGCCGATCTTGACGCCGCCCGCGCTGACGCGGTCGCCGGAGCCGGGCCGCTGCTGGTAATAGTCCCACCAGCGTTTGACATCCTCGACCGCCATCGAGTCGTTATTGCGGTTATAGTCAGGCGCATCCTTATGAAACGGCGGGGTCCAGTCGTCCTCATAGGCGCGCGCGGCCTCATCGCGCGAATATTCGTGCGCCCATAAGGGCTTGCCCGCGCTCTTATTGATATAGAGCATCTCGCCGCCATATTCGGCGATCCTGGAATCGAGCATTTCGCGCGAACCGATGGCGCGCCCGCCGTGCGGATCATATTGGTCGCGCACCGCCTTCATCTGCGCCATATGATCCTCGGATATGCCTTTGTTGCCGCTCTCGTAGAAGATGATCGACGGGTCGTTGCGGTTATAGATGATGGCGTCGCGCATCAGTTCGACGCGCTGCTCCCATCGCCTTCCCTTGGGATCGCCCTCTGAATCCCCCGCAGGCATATTGGTCAGGAGGCCGATGCGGTCGCTCGATTCGACCTGCTGTTTCGACGGCGTGACGTGCATCCAACGCACCAGATTGCCGTTGTCGTGCGTGATGAGTTTGTCGGAAAAGTCTGTGATCCAGGGCGGTACGTCGACCCCAACGGCGGGCCATTCGTCGGTCGTGCGCTGCGCATAGCCTTTGAGCATCAGCACGCGGTCATTGAGCCGGAACATGCCATGGTCGAACTCTGTCTTGCGAAAGCCGGTCCTGGTGTCGACCGCGTCGATGACATGTCCGGAGGCGTCCTTCAGCACGGTGGTCACCGTATAGAGATAGCCATAGCCCCAGCTCCAGAAACGCAGGCCGTCGATCTTCGCCTGCGCCGACAGGGTCGTCGTCTCGCCCGCCTTCAGGGCTGCGCCGCCGCCGTCGATCGTGGCCACCACCTTGCCGTTCAGGTCGCGGACAATGGCCTTATAGGTCACGTCCTGCGCATGATCGGCATGCACCTGGCTCTCGACGTGAACCGTAGCACTCTGGCCGGCAATGTCGAAGCCATCCGCCCAGATATAGGTTCCGGTCGTGCCGAGGTTCGAGTACAGCGGCAGGGTCTGATAGACGCCGCCGGTGATGTGCAGGCGCACCGGCTTGTTGATGCCGCCGTAATTGGCGTAGAAATTCATGTCGCTCCACTGATAGGGCGTGTTGGTGGCGCGTTCGCGATACTTCCAGTCATTATCGACACGCACCGCCACGACATTGCCGCCGGATTTCAGGGCCTTGGTGATATCGAAACCGAAGGCCATGACGCCATTCTCGCTCAGGCCGATCTCCTGACCGTTGACGAAAACCTCGGCAGCCTGACGCACACCCTGAAATTCCAGAAAGACATGCCGGTCCGCGGCGCCTTCCGGCAGACGGAAGGTCTTGCGATACCAGGTGA
>DATMTF010000370.1:0-6016 GCA_035565015.1 Asticcacaulis sp.
GCGCTTTTCCGTCGCAGAGCTTACACAGTTTCGTGACTTTTCACGCCCCATGAAAGGCGTAAAGTCCTGCTTGCATACCTTCCTCATCCGGAAGGATGCGGGCGCGCCGGGGGCGAGCCGCCTCAGTGGTCGCAACACCCGGCGGTCAGGTTCTTAACTTAAGAACGGAGCGTATTTCGCTATGCAAATTCAAGTCAGCGGAAAACAGGTTGAAGTCGGCGAGGCTCTGCGTGAGCGCATCGAAAGCGAACTGTCGCAAGGCGTCGCCAAATATTTCGAGCGCGGCGGCATTGCCGAGGTCACGATTTCGAAGCAGGGCTATCTCTTCAAGGCCGACTGTCTGGTGCGCCTGGCCTCAGGTCAGGTGCTGGTGTCCCACGCCTTTGGCGGCGACGCCCATTCCGCTTTCTCCGGTACGCTTGACAATATGGAAAAGCGCGTCCGGCGCTATAAGCGACGGCTCAAGAGCCACCACAACGGCGCGCCGCAAAAAGAAGAGATCGCCAATGTCACCGTGCTGCGCGCCGCCGATCTGGATGGCGTCGACGTGGATGACGATTTCGACGACGGCATGGACCACGGCGCCGAGCCGCAGGCCATGATCATCGCCGAGACCCAGGCGCCCCTGCGCACCCTGACGGTTTCCGCCGCCGTGGCCGAAATGGAGATGTCCAACTATCCGGTCGTGATGTTCCGCAACGCCGCCCACGGCGGCTTTTCGGTCATTTATCGCCGCCCCGACGGCAATATCGGCTGGATCGACCCGGAGCGCACCAATGTGCGCGGCCATGCGTAAACGCGCCGCTTCGATGCGCGCAATACGCGAAATGGGCTGAAAGCCATTCAAAAACTTGTCATCAAGGGGTGGGTTGACGCTTGCGGCCCGCCCCTTTAAGGCAACGCGCAGCGTTAACGTCGTTACGGATGCGCCCAAAATTTAAGCCTTCACGGACGGATTATGTCTTTAGCCACCCCGCTCGAACGCAACGCCATTCTGGGCCATGTCAGTGTCAATTCCAAGCGTCAGGCGCTTCAGGTGATCGCCGATGCCGTCGCCCGCAATCTCAAACTCGATTCAGGAGAGGTCCAGCAGGCCCTGCTGGAGCGTGAAAAGCTCGGCTCCACCGGAGTCGGCCTAGGCGTCGCTGTGCCGCACGCCGCGCTCAAGGGGCTGGACCGGATGTACGGCGTCTTCGTGCGGCTGGAAACGCCGGTCGATTATGAGGCGATCGACGACATGCCGGTCGATCTGCTGTTCGCCCTGCTGGCGCCAGAAGACGCCGGCACGGAACATTTGCGCGCCCTTGCCAAGGTGTCGCGCCTGCTGCGTCAGAAAGACCTGCGCGAACAGTTGCGCGCCATCGACAATCCCGACGCCATCTACGCCCTGCTGACCGGCATGGCCGACAGCAACGCGGCTTAATACTATTCCACGGCTTTAATCGGTATCGTCTGCGCGACATCGCTGAGTTCGGGCTTTTCCAGATCGATATGCAGCAGGCCGTGCGCCAGAGCCGCTTCCGTCACCTGCCAGCCATCCGACAGCACAAAGGCGCGGTTGAAGCCGCGCAGGGCGATGCCGCGATGCAGATAGTCGCGCTCCACACTCTCCGCTTTGTCGCGCAGGGCGCTGACCGTCAGATGCGCGCCGCGCACCTCGACGCGCAACTGATCCAAAGTGAATCCGGCGACGGCTATGCTGATGCGCAAACGCCCGGAAGGCAGGGCCTCGACATTATAGGGCGGATAGGCGTCGTGATTGCGCCCGACGCGCTCGATCAAGAGGCGCATTTCGTCGAAGCCCAGAAGATAGGGACTGTCGAATATCACGCCGCGCGCCATGCCGATCTCCGTGTTGCCGCTGAGATATGGGGCGGCGAAGCACTCAGGGCAAGGCGTTCAGAGTTGGGCGTCGAGGAAGTCCTGAATCGCCAGGCGCGCCTGCGCCTCGCTTAAATCGGGCGCGTGGCCGACATGGCTGATGTCGACGCGCGTGAAGTCGCCGCCGCCTAAGCGGCTGGCGCGCTTCATGGCGCGGATTTCTTTCTCTCCGATCAGGTCGGAGTGCGCGCCATGCAGCAGCAGGACGGGGCGCTGATGCGCCAGGCTGGCGTAGCACGGCTCCAGATCGTAAGACGCCAGATCGAGCGTCAGATGACGACAGGCGGCGGTCAGGCGCGGATCGTAGGCCGCGTGCAGCCGCCCGTCGCGGCCCTTACGATAGAGGCGCTGCGCCATGTTCAGCCAGTCGGACGCTTCATAGTTCGGATAGTCTTCGGCGGACTGTTCCGCCAGAACGGCGGCGACCGAAACCCAGTCGTCATGAGGCGCAAGCTCGGCTTCGGCGCGGGCGGCGATGCGAGCCAGCCCCTTTTTCGTCAGCTTCGGTCCGACATCGTTCAGAACGGCGGCGCGCACCAGATGCGGGCGCAAGGTGGCCAGCACCATGACCGCCAGTCCGCCCATCGAACTGCCGATAAACACCGCCTGACCGATGCCGAAGGCGTCGCACATCTGCGCCACATCGCGCGCATAGGTCCACAAATGGTAATTGCCCGCGTCGGGATCGTTTTCCGACAAGCCGCGCCCGCGCAGGTCCGGCGCGATGACGCGGCGTTCAAGGGCGGAGATATAGGGGGCGACGGTCTCAAAATCGGCGCTGTTGCGGCGCATGCCGTGCAGGCAGATCACCGGCAGGCGCACGCGCCCAGCCACCGCCGGATAGTCGCGCGCATAGAGCTGCAAGCCGTCCTCGCTGCGCCACCAGCGATCCGCATAAGGCAGGGGCTTGCGGACCAGCAGCGGCGGCGCTTCGGGGGCGAAGTCCGCAATATCTGTTTCCATCCGCTGTTCGCTGAGCTGGCGCAAAGGAGTCGCTCACATTTCCAGGTTTCACGCATCATTGAGGCAGGGGGTAAAGATAAGCCTAACATCAGACGTCTTGAATCCGGCGCCGCTTGCGGCTATGTAACGAACGAGCCTGCCGGACAGGCCCCGCCCCACGAAAAGCGCAAGCTATCCGGACGCAAGGCTTTGCCGACGACAATTTATGCTTCTTTGTTGGCTCGACCGGGATGGGGACCGAGCCGTTTCGCAAAGGAGACCCTTATGTCCTCCCTCGACACCTATCGCCGCGCCGCCGTGCGCCTTTTGAAGGGCATGCGCAGCGACGACGAGCTGCGTCACGCCTCGGCCATGGACCGCTTCGCGCGTCTGGCCATGCGCATCCCGCCGCACACCTTTCAGCTCAAGCACGCCCTGGCCGTCATCGCCGACGAGGCGGGCTATCCCAACTGGGCCGCGCTGAAACAGGCGTGCGACGGGCCGGATTTTTCCGAATTTTTCGCCGCTCCGGGCCTGAAGGATTCGCTCAACGCCTGGTTCACGGATTATGAACAAGCCGCCGGTCATCGCGCCGAGGCGGACGGCGTGCTGCTGCCCTATCGCCAGCAGATGTTCGTGACCTCGACCGCCATCCTGCCGCGACTGGGCTTTACGACCGACGATCCCGACTGGCGCGACATCGGCTACGATTTCGTCCGCCCCGTCGATCCCGCCGCCCATGCGCGCATCGTCGCCGCCCTGACGCGTCGCTTTTTACTGCCGCATTAGGAGGGCGATATGAGCTGGCTTAACCCCGACAAGACCCACCCGATCGCGCTGCCCGATGGGACCGAGATCCGCAACACCGTCTATCTCAATAAGGTCATCCATCATCCGCGCATTACGGCGGGTGATTTTTCCTATGCGTCCAGCTTCGATCCGGTGACGGACTGGGCGCAGACCCTGGCGCCGTACCTGTTCCCGATCAGCCGCGAAAAGCTGGTCATCGGACGCTTCTGCCAGATCGCCCACGGCGCGCGCTTCATCACCTCGTCGGCCAATCATCCGATGGGCGGGTTCTCAACCTTCCCGTTCCGGGTGCTGCGCCCGGAGACGATGGGCGACTATCTGAATCTGCCGTTTCGCGACACACGTGTAGGCAATGATGTCTGGATCGGCATGAACGCCCTGATCATGCCGGGCGTCACGATCGGCGACGGCGCCATTGTCGCGACCGGCGCCGTGGTGACGAAGGATGTTGCGCCCTACAGCATCGTCGGCGGCAATCCGGCGTCGCTCATCCGTCAGCGCTTCGACGACGCCACGATTGCGGACCTGCTGCGCATCCGCTGGTGGGACTGGACGCCGGAGAAGATCGCGGCCAATCTGGCGGCCATCGAAGGCGCGGATCTGGCCGCGCTGTCTTGCGCGTAAAGAGTCCCCATGCCCGAATTGCCCGAAGTCGAAACCGTCCGGCGCGGCCTGATCCCGTATCTGGAAGGGGCGCGCCTGACAAAGGCGCGTCTTCACCGCGCCGATCTGCGCTGGCCGTTCCCGGATCGTTTCGTCGAACGGCTGGAGGGCGCAAGCGTGTTGCGGCTGGAACGGCGGGCCAAATATCTGCTCGCCCATCTGGATACGCAAAGCGTCTGGGTCACGCATCTGGGCATGACCGGGCGCTTCCGTGTCGATGCCGCGCCGGTCAGCGACCCCTATTACCAGACGGCGCCCGATCCGAAGCACCGGCATTTTCAGGTCATCGCCGAGAAGGACGGTCAGAGCGTCGAGATCGACTATTACGATCCGCGCCGCTTCGGCTTTATGTTATTGCTGACGCCGGACGAGCTGTACGCCAGCCGCTGGTTTCAGGGTCTTGGCGTCGAGCCCCTGTCGGGCGACCTGACGCCGGACTATCTGCTCGGCAAGGCGCACGGGCGCAACCTCAATCTCAAGGCGCTTCTGATGGCGCAGGCGGGGATTGCGGGCCTTGGCAATATCTATGTCTGCGAAGCCCTGTGGCGCGCGCGCCTGTCGCCCGACCGCAAGGCAAGTGACCTGACGCCCGATCAGGCGGCGGCCCTGACCGACGCGATCAGGTCCGTCCTGACCGACGCCATCGCCTCCGGCGGCTCGTCGATCAGCGATTTTGCGGCGGCGTCGGGGGAATTCGGCTATTTCCAGCACCGCTTCTGCGTCTATGACCGCGAGGGAGAACCGTGCATCCGCAAGGACGGCGGCGTAATCGAGCGCAAAACCCATCAGGGGCGCTCGACCTTCTTCTGCCCGGTCTGTCAGGTTTAACCTATCCCCCGGCGGCCTGAACCGAGGCCCAGGAACGAGTCGGCGCCTGCGACGCGGCGGGCGCCATAGCGGCGGAACCGGTGTGGCGCGCCGCCGAAGCCTGTTGCAGCCAGGCGAGGTTGGCGTCGGCCTGTTGTGGCGGCAGATCCTGACGCAGCAGGCGCTCAGCCTCGGACAGCTTGCCCTGCAGGCCCAGCACCAGCGCCAGGTTCTGACGCACCTGCATGCTGGCGTCCTTTTGCGCGGCGGCGGTGCGCAACAAGGGCTCGGCCCCGGCCAGATCGCCGCCCGCCGCCTTGGCCATAGCGATATTGGTCAGCACGTCGGGATTGTCCGGCGACAGTTTCAGCGCCGTCGCCCATTCCGATTGCGCGTCGTCCGGGCGCTTGATCTGCTGATAGGCGACGCCAAGCAGCGAATGGGCGGTCCAGTCCTTCGGCCTCAGCTCGATCACATGCTGCAAGGGCGCGACCGCCAAAAAGGCGTCGTCGCCCGCAATATGGGCGCGCGCGGCGGCCAGCAGCAGATCGACATTGTCGGGCGCGAACAAAAGCACGCGATGGGCGATGTCGGCGGCCTGATCGTAGCGACCCAAAGCGCGCAGGGCGTTGGACAAATAAAGCCCCATCTGAGGATCGTCGGGCGCGTGGTCGAACTGGTTGGTGAAGAAGGCCGACTGGGCCAGCGGATCGGCGCGCAGGGCGGCGGCGATCTCGTCCTTGGAAGCTTTGTGGAAGGCCGCGTCGCCGCCATCATCTGACATGGTAGGCAGGTTGGTGGTCACGCTGGTCTGGGTATTGCCGCTCACCGACGGCGTCACGCCCGATGCCGGCGACGCGTCCGTTTTCGGTTTGCTTCCGAACAGGCCCGCCGAGGCGGGCGCGGCTGTGAC
>DATMTF010000371.1:0-5907 GCA_035565015.1 Asticcacaulis sp.
ATGGCATGATCTGTCCTTCTTAATGCGCCCTTCGTAGGGCAGGATGGGATTTTTTCGTTCCCTTTTTGTTCTTAAACGCGCCCGTCGTCAAGACGGAGTCTTTATCGATGCCGCATCCCTATCGCCTCGTCGAAACCCGGCCCGAAAAGATTTGCGCATCTGAACAGACACTTCGGTCAATCTGTTCATGTGAAAAAATTTTTTGACGTCTGCGCCGCCTTGGGCGAGCATCCAGTTCGAGGTCAAAGGCGGCAAGACGTCCGTCCACCCCATAGGTTCAGGCAGGAGGCGTCGCTCGTGTGTAATCTCTACTCCATGCGCAGCAATAAGGAAGCGATCCGCGACATCACGCATTTCTTGCGCGCCACGGCCGAAATGGACAATCTCGCCCCCTACCCCGCCATCTTCGCCAATGGCTGGGGTCCGATCGTGCGCAACACGCCCAATGGACGTGAACTGGCGCGCGTACGTTGGGGCATGCCGTCGCCTGTCTTTGCGCTCAAGGGAAAAAACTATGATGGCGGCGTCACCAATGTGCGCAATGCCGCCTCATCGCACTGGCGCCGCTGGCTGGGGGTGGAGAACCGCTGCGTCGTGCCGGCGACCTCGTTTTGCGAACCCGACCAGGCTTCGGGCTCAAAGGCCAATACCTGGTTCGCCCTCGATGACAGCCGCCCGCTTTTCTTCTTCGCTGGCGTCTGGACGCCGCAATGGACGAGCGTGCGTAAGGTCAAGGACGGTGAGACGACGGATGATCTCTATGCGTTTTTGACGACAGACGCCAATGCCGAGGTCGCCGGCGTTCATCCCAGGGCCATGCCGGTGATTTTGCGCACCCCAGACGAGATTGAGGCCTGGCTGACCTTACCGACGGTCGAGGCGCTGAAACGACAGGCGCCCTTGCCTGACGGAAGTCTAAGTGTGGTGGCGATCGGCCCGAAATCTGATGACGCGTCGATTTTGATTTAAGTTTTTACTTGCCACATAAAATCGACTACAGCGACTTAGTCTGAGTTTACAGAAACGAGAGGCTTATTTTGGAAGACAACGTCAACCTGACCGACAAGGTCGTCGATATCGTAGCCGCCTTTGTCAGCAAGAACGCCATCCCGGCGGCGGAACTGCCCGCCCTGATCACCAGCGTCCACGCCTCCCTGACCAGCCTCGCGGGCGGCGATAACGCCAAGCCGGCTGAGCCGCAGGTTCCGGCTGTATCGGTCAAGAAGTCGGTGGGCTCCGATTACATCATTTGCCTGGAAGACGGGCGCAAGTTCAAGTCTCTCAAGCGCCATCTGCGCACCAAATATAGCATGAGCCCGGAAGATTACCGCGCCAAGTGGGGCCTGCCCAAGGATTACCCGATGGTGGCGCCTGCCTACGCCGCGGCGCGCTCCAACCTCGCCAAGAGGATGGGCCTTGGCCAGGGCGGTCGCAAACCTGCCGCTGAAGCGCCTAAGACCCGCGGACGTAAAGCTGTCAGCGCCTGAATCTAGGCCGGAGATTTCTTCTCGAGGCTCAAGGTTCGCCCCAGAGGGCGCGGTAAGACGACAACCGCGCCCACAAGGCGCTGTGCGCGCCGATCGCCGTCAATTCCCCGGCTTCGAGAAACACCACCTGATCAGCCATTTCGGCGATAGCGCGTCTGTGGGTGACCATGATGAGCGTGCTGGCCCGCTTACGTGAGGCCAGCGCCGCCAAAACCTTCGCTTCACTGGCGGTATCAAGCGCCGACGTGCTCTCATCGAGGACCAGCAGCGAGCTCTCCACCCCCATCAGGCGCGCCAGTTCAAGCTTCTGTATCTGCCCGCCGGACAGACGCGCGCCCTGCTCGCCAACCCGCGCCGACAGATCGATCTGAGCGTCTGGCGCGAACCGCCATCGCGCCAGCCAGCTGATAAGATTCCGCTCGGTCAGGTTCGTGGGCGGATAGAGCGCGTTGTCCAATAAAGACCGATCGAACAGGGTGATGGTCTGCGGCGCATACATGACCCAACGCCAGCGCGCCTCAGAGGGAAGAGCCTCCACCCTGACGCCCTCCACCCTCGCCTCGCCGCCGCTCAACGGGACGAGCCCGGCGATCGCCTTGGCCAGACTTGACTTACCGGCGCCACTGGCTCCGACAATGACGACAAACGCCCTTGGAGCCAGACTAAAGGTTATGCGCCTCAGGGCGCATTGCCCATTCGGATAGGTGACCGCCAGATCGCGAACCTCAAGCCTGCCCGCTCCTTGAGGCGGCGAGACGGTACGGTCTGCGCATTTAGCGTTCGCAGGCTTCGACCATTTCAGAACGGCATCGAGATTGACCAGGGCGGGTCCAGCTTGCGCCAGGACCAGGCCGAGGCCGTTCAAGGGCGCTATCAGGGTCAGGGTATAGGCCTGTATCAACACGAAGTCGCCAAGGCTGAGACGGCCGCTGGCGACATCGAGCGCCGCCATGAGCATCAGCGCCAACAGGCCGCTCCCCATCAGCAGATATTGGGCGGCTGATAAGAGCAATAAGGCTCGCGTCATTTGGGCGTCCGCCTGACGACGGGCGCCGTAGAGGTTGCTCAAGGCAGAGATTTCGAAGCTGAGCGCGCTATTGACCACAACCCGGCGCGCATTGCGCAGGACGTCGGCCAGACGCGATGACACAGCGCTGGCGGCCTGATGCGCCGCCCCTGACAACCTGCCCTGCCGCACATGGCCAAGTGTGCTGACAATAAGAAAGAGAGCCAGGGTTGTCAGAAGGACGCCGCCATAGCGCCATGGCACAAGGCGGCTCATCAGAAGGACGGCGCTCACGGCTTGCAAGGTGAGAGGCGTCAAACGCCCCAGGAGGCCGTCGACGATAAGGGCCAGGCTGTAGGGCAAACGCTCCAGCGCGCCCTGAACGTCGCCGCTGTCGCTCTGCTCCGCGGTCGCCAGACGCGGCGCGGCCCCGGTCGCGGCGTCGAGCGCCAGACGCTCGGTCAGGCGATTGATGAGGCGCAAGGATATGCCCAGACGGAGGTAGCTCACCCACCCGCTCAGCGTCCAGCTCAGGACATAGAGGCTGACCCGCGCTGCCAGATCCATAATGGCGACGGCATGGAGGGTCATGCTGTCGACAACGGACTTGAGGAGGTAAGGACTGGCGACGGATACGCCTATGGTGGCGATGTCCAGCGCCATCAGCAAAATGGCGTCACGTCGGGTTGGCCGCTCCGCCCTCAGGATGCGATGGAGCAGATGCGACAGCGTTGATACGGCGCGGATCTTAGGCCAAAAGGTCACGGAAGCCGCCTCCGACCAGCCGCCGCGCGAGGCTCAGAGCGCGACGCAGACGTTGTCGCAAGGAATCCGAAACGCCGCGCCACTCCGCCTCGACGCGCGTAGCGCCGAACAGAACCCTGGCGATATCGCGCTGGCTGGCGCCGGCCTGCTCGCCATCATAGACCTGCAGGGCGAACGCCCATTTACGCGCCGCCGGCTCTGGCGGAAACAGCGCCAACGGATATCGCCCGAGCCGATGAATCCCCGCCAACCGGCGCAAGGTGAGAAGGCGCGCTTCCAGATCGGCAAGCCCGCCGAGTCTGAACTGTAGACGCACCGGTCCATGGACGAGACTGCCGGAGACAACCTTTAAGACGAAGGCCAGATCGCCGTGACTGAACAACGCCCATTCGGTGGGACAGGCGCCGGGCTCAGCCAGAATATCGATCCGCCCGGGAAATGCGGCGATGTTGAAGGCGTCGGAATGCCCCGGGGGCACGCGCTCGGCGTCGACGGCGACCATGCAAGACTCCCAGTCAGGCCGCCATATAACGCGCTGATCGGCCGCGTCATCGCCGGACGGACCGAGGCAGACACATGCCCCTTCAGAAAAAGTCGCTGACGGCCCTCGACCTGCAGCCAGCGTTTGCCGCGCGCCACCTCTAGCCACGGCGCGCCCTCCCCGAGTGTGACGACCTGCTCCGCCAGAGACGGACTGCGGCTGGCCCACAGCCAGGCCCATTGTCGGCGTCGCCGCGTCTGCAGGCTTCGGTAATAGCCATTGTCGGCCCAGTCACGCCCCCTATCGACCTCGAACCTGGGGGGCTCTTTTGTCGTACGCATTGTGCATACTCCTGGCGAGCCTTCTGCTCGCTGCTCCAGAGCCCCCCAGCCGCGGGCGATGCGCCGACGTCAGATTGCGCCATCGCTCACCCCTGACCACCGTTCGGCCCTGGTTTGACGGGTGCTTCCTCGGCCTTATGCCGGACATAGACGTCCAGGCATGCGACGAAGGCGTCATCGAGCACATCGGCGCACGCGCTCAAGCCATGCGCACGCATTTCGGCGCGCAGGAAGTCGATGGCGTCGATGATCTGCTCTGTGGCCTGATCCAGCGTCAGCGGTCCCTTCGATGGCTGACGCCTTAGAAGACCCTTGCGGCGGCGATCAGGCGACATGACGACGCCCGTGGGAACCGACTTCACAGAGCGCGCTCACAAGACCCGTTCGCGCCTGACAGGCGGCGAGTTGCGCCTCGGTCACGCAAATCGCAGCCGCCTGCAAGGGCACGTTATCGTCAAGACGATGCACATCGCCCAGACGTTCCAGTTGAATGCCGGAGCGCTCGAAGACGGTGCGGAGCACCAGGGTGGGCATGACCCCGATAATTTCCGAAATCCCCTGTGCAAGCGCGTATTCAAGATAGCCAAGGCACAGATGATGGCAGATGCGCCTTCGAAGATCTGCCGACAAGCGCCGATCAATGCAAAAGCGCGTGCCCTCCCAGACGCCCGGACGCCCAAGTCTTGCAGGCGCATCCACCAGCTGCGGGAAATGGTCGGCGAGCATGCAGCCGTAGCCGAGGGGAGTCAGGCGACTGCAGCCGAGGACGGTTTTGTCATCTTCGCTGTAAACGAGATAGACCGAAGCCAGGGTGTCGTATTCGTCGAACTCCAGGCCATCGAGCGTGCGTACCCGATAGGCCTGCCGCTCGATAAATTCCTGATGGCGCAGACGGAATTGCCCGAAGAACAGGTCCGGGTAATGAGAGATGGATTTATAGGAGATCGCTCTGAGCATCTGGTCGTTCCTTCACAAGACGCTTCCAGACGAACAGAAATTTACGCATCATAACACCACGTGATAGCGTGGGATTAAAGGATCAACAGCCCGGAGGTCAGAGCTGTGACAACGGCGGCGACCCGGTTATTGACCTCAAGTTTTCGGAATATGTTCCGGACATGGTAGTCGATCGTGTTCACGCTCAAATCCAGGCGCGACGCGATAACCGTGTCGCTGTGCCCTTTGGCGATCCAGGCCAGAATCTCGGCTTCACGGTCCGACAGAATACCAAGGCTCGATTTTTCCACGCTCTGCCGAACGCACAGGCGTTTGTAGGCTGCGCTTAACTGCTGACAAAACGCGTTGATAAGGTCAAAGTTCCGAAGAGGCGCAGATTGACGCGTGGAGCAGGCCAAAGCCACGCCGCCGCCTTGCATAGGCCCTGCCAGAGGAAAGCCGGCGCCGTGATAGAGACCCGCCGCCTCCGCGGCGCGCAGGAAACGCACCTGTCGGGCGGAGAGCGTGTAACGCCGCTCTAGGTCTCGCCACCGAAAGGCTGGGGAACCGCCGCGCGCCGCGTGCAGCACAGGATCCAGACGCGCAAAACCTCGTTCTTGGTAATAGACCTGCCAGTCAGAGGGATATGTGCTGATCAGGCCAAAACCGATGTTACGCCCCTCCAGGTCGGGATCGTGGGTGATCGAAAAATTCACCTGGTCATAACCAAAGCTCTGCATGAGCGTCACAAATTGATCGAACAGCTCTTCACGCCGTCGCACCGCGTGGGTGAACTCCACGAAGACCTCAAACTCGTTGGATAAACCTTGGTGGCGCATTGCTTGCCCCGCCTGACCAAGTGGCGCCGCCGATCGGGGCCCTTTAGGTTTG